>DASQCG010000446.1:0-8326 GCA_035634825.1 Thermomicrobiales bacterium
GTACGCGACGGGCGTCAAGAAGCTCGATAAGATGGTCCACAAGGTGGATGACGGCGTCCGCTGGATATCGAAAGAGGCCCATACCCCACTCGAGACCGCGGAGGATCCGAATCGGGTTTCGACTGGACTCAAGCCGCTCGACAACGTGGTTTACAAGGTCGATACGGGCGTTCGCAAGATTTCCAGGGGCTTCCATAAGGCCATCGACAAGAAGTAGTACCGCGCCGGGCGTTCCCGCCGCATCTTCAGCGCTTCTCGGCCCGTTCTCCTACTATATGGAGGACGGGCCTTTTCGTTGTCCGCATCCCGATTGCCACGGATCGGCAGAGGAATGAGCAGCCCCCGACTCAACCACGTCGCCAAGCAGGCGCAACGCCGCCTGATCAAGGCACGTCAGGATGCCCTCGACGCCACGGTCGGCCGGCACATCCAGTGCGCGTCGTGCGGTGAGTCCTTCACGCTGACGGTCGCCCAATACCGGGGCGTAGCGCTGCGGGACCGCGTTGCGGTCGAGGCGGTCCGGTACGCCTGTCCGCACTGCGGAACCGAGCAAGCGGTCCACCTGGATACACCGATCGCCGGCCAATCACCGGTAGGCGACTGACTCGCCGCCGGTGCGCGGCCCGTTTACACTTGCGCAGTTCGAGGGGTCCGGGCGGTTCTTGACCATCCGGACTTTTGGGTTGTCTGGCCTCGGCCAGCATGAGCGCCCGCGATCACCATCCGTATCGAGGCCCGGGCGAACGCGCGCAGAAGGGACACAGTCCACCGTGAAATTGACCGTAGAGCGATTGCCGGAGAGTCAGGTTCGCCTCGACATCGCGGCAGACGAAGCGGAATTTGCCGAAGCTGTCGAGAAGGCCGCTCGCAAAGTCTCCCGCGACATCGTGCTGCCGGGGTTCCGCAAGGGCAAGGTCCCGCGCCACATGATCGAGCGCATGTATGGCCGCGAGGTCTTCCTCGAGGAAGCCGGCCGCCTGATCATGGATGACCTCTATCGGAAGGCGCTCGAGCAGGAAGACCTGACCCCGGTCGGCTCCCCGGATGTCCAGATCACCCAGATGGATCCGGTCGCCTTCACGGTCGAGGTTCCGATTTACCCCTCGGTCGAGCCGGGCGATTACACCGCGGTCCGCGCCGAGCCGGAGGATGCCGCGATCACAGAAGACGACGTCGACGAGGTGCTGCAGCGGCTGCGCAAGGCCTCCAGCCCGTGGATCGACCCGTCCGAGGAGCGGAAGGCCCAGGAGGGCGATCAAGTCACGCTCGATCTCTCGATGACCGACGAGAACGGTGAGCAGTTCCAGGAGCCGATCGAGGACGCCCAGTTCATCATCGGCGAGAGCAACCTGTTCGACGAACTTCGCGACGTCGTGCTTAGGCTGAAGCCGGGGGAGACCGCCGAGACCAAGATTTCCTTCGCCGAGGACGACGAAGCAGCGGCCGAGAAGCTGCGCGGCAAGACCCTGAACTACACCGTGACGCTCAAGGGAATCAAGGAGCGCGAGCTCCTCGACCTCGATGACGACTTCGCCAAGACCTACGCGGGCGAAGACACCCTGGAGGACCTGACCGCGGCGATCCGCAAGGACCTGCACCAGGCCAAGACGACCGAGAAGCGCACCGAGGTCCTGAACGGAATCATCGACTCGGTCGCCGAGGGTGCGAATGTCGAGATCCCGGCCGTGATGGTCGATGACGCCGTGACCGAGGAGATCGGCCGGGTTCGGCAGCGGCTGCAGATGCAGCGCGGCTCGCTCGAGGCCTACCTGCGCGCGCAGGGCCAGACCGAGGAGGAGTTCCGCGAGGAGATCCGCCCGGACGTGGCCAAGCGGCTGCGCAACTCGCTCGTCCTGCGCGAGATCGCTGATCGCGAGGGCATCGCCATCTCGGACGACGAGATCGATACGGAGATCGAGAACATCGTCTCCGGCGCGCCCAACCCGGATCAGATGCGCCAGGTCTACAGCGCTGATCGCTACATGCGCTCGGTCCTCCGCAACGAGATGTACGACGAGCGCCTCTCCAACTTCCTGATCGACACAGCGACCGAGGGTCGGGGCGCAACCCTCAATGGCTACGTCCCGGGCTCGGAGACGACACCGGCTGAAGGCGCCGAAGAGAAGCCGGCAGCCAAGGGCAGCAAGAAGTCGGCCGCCAGGAAGAAGGATGCCGAGAAGCCGGCAGCGAAGGCGGAGGCGACAACCGCGACCGAAGAGACGACCCTGCCGGCCGGTTCAGTCGCCGGCTCCGGCGAGTCGGAGTGTGCTGAGGGATACCCGATCAAGGGCAACGCCTCGTCGATGATCTACCACCTGCCGGGTCAGAGCTCGTACGACAACACGATTCCCGAGATCTGCTTCGCAACCGAGGAAGACGCCGCAGCCGCCGGTTACCGGGCCAGCAAGGCCCGCGGCGCGACCGCGGCAGCCGGCGAGGAAGCGGTCGAAGCCATGGCCGAGGGTGAAGTCGTCGGCGAGTAATCACCGAAGTCGATCCTTAAATCGGAGCAACATCAACGAGGTCGGGTCCGATCAGGACCCGGCCTCGTTGCATTTCAACGAAGCGAACAGGGGAAGAAAGGGAACCGGGGTGAGAGCATCGCTCCCACCCCGGCAAAGTCTCTAGAAACCAGGAACTGGAAACGAGAAACTCAGCTCAGCCCCGGTCCGGTGCGTCGGAGCTGACGTAGATCTCCTCCGGCACCGTGTCCATCGTGGTGTAGGCCGGCCAGTGCATGGCCGAAATACCGTTCTTGTCCGGCTTCAGGAAGTCGCCCTTCAGCCACGGCTTGAGGAACTGAACCCGCGTGCCATGGTAGACGAAGACCGCCGGCACATCCTCGACCAGGATCCGCTCCGCCTCCTGGAACAGCTTGATCCGTTCCTCAGGGGCACCGAGGTACTCCGATGCTTCCTTCAGCTTGGCATCGAAGTCCGGGTTTGACCACGAATGGCGACCACCCGTCTTCCAGACCGAGAGCATGTTCGATGGATCGAGGTAGTCCATGCCGTAGCGAACCCAGCCGAGCAGGATCTGGGTTGGTTTCGCATTCAGCGCGGCCGTGAAGCCGGCTGAATCATGCTCCTCGAGCTCGACCTCGATGTTCAGGTTCTCCTTGAGCATCGCGGAGAGGGCGCCGGCCACAGTCTTGTCGAGCGGGCTCGGCGCACGCAACCACATGGTCTGCTTCGGGAAGTCCTTGCCATCCGGGAAGCCGGCCTGGCTGAGGAGATCCTTGGCCATCGCCGGGTCGAACTTCTGGATGTCCTGCAACGCCTCACGCTGCGAGGCCGGGAAACCCGGCGCCAGCCAGGAGTAGGCGGGCGTCCCGCTCGGGCCAAGCACCTGCGACTTGAGCGTGTCGCGATCGATGGCGTGGCTCCAGGCCTGGCGGACCATCTTGTTGTCGAACGGCGCCTTGGTCACGTCGAAGAAGATGTACCAGGTCGGGAAGTCGCCGACTCCGGAGTGGACCTCCTTGGCCGTCGCCTCGTCGCCCATCATCAGGGTCAACGAGGCTGGATCCGGCTCTTCGAGGTAGTCGACCTCGTTGTTCTGGTACATGGTGAAATACGTGTCGGGCGTCGCGAGCCGATTGATGACCTTTTCCACCATCACGTTCATCGTGCCGGTGTAATTCGGGTTCTTCGTGTAGACGATTTGCTGCTGAGGGGTCCATTCGCTCAGCACGTACGGCCCGCAGGAGACCGCGGTGGCCGGGTCGCTGTTGTAGACCCCGCTGCCATGCTCTTTCAGCGCCGCCGCCGAGAGCGGGAGCGAATAGAGCATCATGGCCGGCATGTACGGGGCCGGCACATCCGTGCTGATCACCAGTTCGTATTCGCTGGCGCCTTGGGCAACACCGACCTTGTCGATACCTGCCTTCCCGTCAACCGCATCGTTCCAGCCTGTGATCACGTCCCGGAAGAACCAGGTGAAGTCCCAAGCGTGCTCCGGGTTCGCGGCGTACTGGAACGTCGCCACCCAGTCGGCCGCCGTCAGCGGGTTGCCGTCAGTCCAGGTGAGCCCCTGGCGCAGCTTGAAGGTCCACGTCTTGCCGTCTTCGCTCCCTTCCCATGAGTCCGCGACACCAGGAATGATCTCGAACTCCCGGTTCATACGGACGAGCGGCTCGCTGAAGAGGTCGGCAACGAACGGGCGTTGGTAGACCTGCTCGTAGAAGTCGAGGACCTTGGCAATCCCAACGTCGGCCGGGAAGATGATGAGTTGCTTCTCGGGCGGCGCGGCATCAGCCGGCGGCGTACCCTGCCGGAGCGCGGTGGCCATCCGCCCACCCTGGAGCGGGGCCGCACCGGCGTTGGTGGCCAGGAAGCCCGTGGCCATTGCCGCGGCTCCGGCGGCGATGAAACGACGCCGTGAGACGGAGAGCGGGTCGTCCTTCGGAAACTGATCGAGGACCTCCGACAAACTGTTCTTCTCGTTCACCGGTGAACGCGTCCTTTCCTTGTGGCCGTTCCGTCGACGGGCGGCCGCTTGTTATATCTGGCGCGGGTCAAGTGCGTCCCGCAGACCATCCCCGAGAAAAGCGAATCCCAGCACGGCCAGGGCGATGGCAAGTGACGGGAAGAGACCGAGATGCCAGTAGAGCTGAATGTACTGTCGACTGTCCGAGACCATCTTGCCAAGGCTCGGCACCGGCTCATTGATGCCGATTCCGAGGAAGCTCAACCCCGCCTCCGCGAAGATCGCGGCCGGGATCGCCAGCGTGATCGCGATGATCAGCGGCGGAACGGCGTTGGGCAGCAGGTGAGACACGGCCACGCGGTACTCGGTCGCCCCGATGCTGCGCGCGGCGGTGACGTACTCCTGCTCGCGCAATTGCAGGATCTGGGCCCGCATCAACCGGCATAACGGCACCCAGCTGGTGATGCCGATCACGACTACGACGTTCATCACCTGACCGCCGACAAAGATCCGCTTGAACGCCCCGCTGTTGATGACGGACATCAGGAAGATCGCGAAGAGGATGCCCGGCAAGGCGGTCATGATCTCGACGAGCCGAAGCACAATGAAATCGAGCAACCCACCCTTGAGACCGGCAGCCAGTCCGAGCGGCACGCCGATCAGGCAGGCCAAGGCAACCGCCGAGAAGGCGACCACCATCGAGGTCCGGATGCCGTAGATCACCCGGCTGACCATGTCGTGGCCGATGGTGTCGGTGCCGAACGGGAATTCCCGGCTCGGGAACTTGTTGGCGTCCATCAGGTTGGCATCGGCGTACCCGGTCGGTGCGAGCAATGGCGCGAACAGTGCACAGAAGAGAAAGAGCACAACCAGCACCAGCCCGACGACGGCCAGCTTCTGGCGGAAGAAGCGCTGCTTGGCGAGCTGGAAGTTAGTCCGGCTCTTGCGGCGTACGCCGAGCGTCGGCTCGACCGAAGCAGACAGTGTCGTGGCATCCGTGGTCGCCATCACCATCACCCTCGCATCGATCCGCCGCCGATCCGGATCCGGGGGTCGAGGATCGTGTAGAGGATATCGGTGATCAGGTAGGTAAGACCCCAGACCGCCGCCACCAGCAGCACCAGCGCCAGGATCATCGGGTAGTCCCGGCTCGTCGTGCTGGTCACGAAGAATCGGCCGATCCCGGGAATGCGGAAGACCGACTCAATGAAGATCGAGCCGGTCAGGATGTTCGGAATCTCCGGCAGGAGCACGGTCGTCGCCGGGATCATCGCATTGCGGGCCACGTGGTGCCGCAAGACCCGTTGCTCCGAGAGCCCCTTCGCGCGTGCGGTGCGGACGTGATCGGCGTGAAGCGCTTCGAGAATCGAAACCCGCACGTATCTGGCCACCAGCGCCGTCGGGGCAAGCGAGTAGGCGATGACCGGCATGATGTAGTTCTTGGGCTCGCCCCATCCTCCCGTCGGCACCCAACCCAGCTGCGTACTGAGAATCAGGATCAGCCACGTCGCGACCACGAAGTTGGGGACAGTCAGGCCGAGCGTGGCCACGGTAGTGACCGTGTAATCGACCCACGTGTTCTGGCGCAGCGCGGCGATGAAGCCGAGGATCGTGCCGAAGGTGAACGAGATGATGATCGTCGGCACGCCGATCCGGATCGTGACCGGCCAGGCTCGCGCGATTAAGCCGAGCACGGTGTCGTTCGGGCTCTGGAACGGCACCCCGAAATCGCCGTGGAGCACGGCCCAGATGTACCGCACATATTGCTCGGGGATCGACTTGTCGAGGCCGTACTTGTGGAGCTGCGCCTGCCGCGTCGCTTCCGGTAACCGGCGCTCGCCGGTATCGAAGGGGCCACCGGGTACCGCGTGCATCAGGGTGAACGCGATGAACGACACAACCAGCAGCACGAATATCAGACTGATCAGACGTCCAATGATGTATCGTGCCACGGAATCGACCCCTGCGGCTCCAGATTTGAAGTAGCGCTGAGTCTAGCACGCAGGCCGAGTCCGTTCCGGGCGTAACTTCCTACCGGGAATCGGGATGAACGTACACCCCATTTGTCCTATCCTTGCTCGACACGACGGAGTATGATTGGGTCCTGAGGCGCTCATCGGCTGAGCGACAATCACGAGTCTCGCGGATATCCCGCATGCTGCCCCAATGCACGGGGCGGAAAGCAGACCAACCGGCGGCGCACAGTTTGCTGGCAATCGCCGTCACATGAGGACACACACCGACATGAATATCCCTGACGTGAACGCCTTGATCCCGATGGTGGTGGAAAGCACCAACCGCGGCGAGCGAGCGTTCGATATCTATTCCCGGCTGCTCAAGGACCGCATTATCTTCCTGGGCACCCCGGTCGACGACCAGATCGCGAACCTGGTCATCGCCCAGATGCTCTTCCTTGAGCACGAGGACCCGAACCAGGACATCCGCCTCTACATCAACTCGCCGGGCGGCGTGGTCTACTCCGGCCTGGCCATCTACGACACCATGCAGATGATCAAGCCGGACGTGGCGACCTTCTGCATGGGCATGGGCGCGAGCATGGCCGCGGTCCTGCTGGCCGGCGGCTCCAAGGGCAAGCGGTTCGCCCTGCCGAACGCCCGCGTCATGATCCACCAGGGCTCCTCCGGCTTCCGCGGCGCCGTCCCGGATATCGAAGTGGCCGCGCGCGAAACACTGAGCCTGACCAACAAGCTCACCGAGATCCTGGCCCTGCACTCCGGCCAGGAGTTCGCTAAGGTCAAGCACGACACCGAGCGCGACTACTACATGACCGCGGCGGATGCGAAGGAGTACGGCATCATCGACGAGGTGCTGGAGCCATCCAAGCTGGCGGAGTTGGTTGCCGCAGGCGAGGAGCAGCCGAACGGGAAGAAGAAATAGCGGGCAGGATTTCCGCGCCCGGTGGGGACGTTGCGGCTATCAGGCGCGTCCCCGCCGCATATCCCGGTCGCGTTTAATTCGCACCGGCAGTTCTGATAGCAAGTGCTAACGCGGCCGGTCCACGGCACTTATCTACACCGAGGTGAGCTGGTGCACTATCGATGTTCGTTCTGCAACAAGGGCCAGGAAGAAGTCAGCCGGCTGATTGCAGGGCCGAATCAGGTCTACATTTGTAACGAGTGCGTTCAGCTCTGCCGGGAGATCATCGAGGAAGAGGAGCCGCACACCCCGCGGCCGGCCGTTTCCACCCCCAAGATCTCCACCCCACGTGATCTCTACGAGCAGCTCAACCAGTACGTCGTCGGCCAGGATCGCGCCAAGCGGATCCTTTCGGTCGCCGTCTACAACCACTACAAGCGAATCAGCGCCGGTCTCGAGAGCGACGACGATATCGAGCTCCAGAAGAGCAACATCCTGCTCGTCGGCCCGACCGGCTGCGGCAAGACATTGCTCGCCCAGACCCTGGCCAAATTGCTCGATGTGCCGTTCTCGATCGCCGACGCCACCGCCCTGACCGAGGCGGGCTACGTCGGCGAGGATGTCGAGAACATCCTGCTCAAGCTGATCCAGAACGCCGGCGATGTCGCCAGGGCGCAGACCGGCATCATCTACATCGACGAGATCGACAAGATCTCGCGCAAGTCGGACAACCCGTCGATCACCCGGGATGTCTCCGGCGAAGGTGTCCAGCAGGCGCTCCTCAAGATCATCGAGGGGACGGTCGCCAATGTCCCGCCCCAGAGCGGCCGCAAGCACCCGCACCAGGAATACATCCAGATCGATACGCGCAACATTCTCTTCATCTGCGGTGGCGCCTTCGACGGTCTCGAGAAGATCATCGAGGCCCGCACGGGCCGGAAGCAGATCGGCTTCGGGCCGAGCGAGGAGAGCGACAAGCCGGGGAGCCCGAAGCGCGCGGCGAAGAACATCTTCGCCGACG
>DASQCG010000447.1:0-3674 GCA_035634825.1 Thermomicrobiales bacterium
GACCGGGGACGATGAACTTGATCGAGCCATCCAACTCGCAGCCTCGGCGGACGTCGCTGTCGTTTGCGTCGGGCTGAATGGCGAGTGGGACACCGAGGGGATGGACCGGCCCAACATGGACCTTCCCGGCCGGCAGGATGAACTGGTCACCCGTCTGGCGACCGCGAATCCGAAGACGATCGTCGTGTTGCAAAGTGGTGGGCCATTGACATTGCCGTGGATCGACAGCGTCGGGGCAGTCATGCAGGCGTGGTATCCAGGGCAGGAATGCGGCAATGCGATCGCGGATCTCCTGTTCGGCGACGTTAATCCGTCGGGCAAGCTGCCGATGACCTGGCCGCGATCGCTGGCGAACAATCCGACAACGCTTTCGTTTCCCGGTGAGCGTGGCGTGGCGAACTATCGCGAGGGCATTTTTGCCGGCTACCGGTTCTACGAGAAGATGGAGATCTCGCCACTTTTCGCATTCGGGTATGGCCTGTCATATAGCAAGTTTGCGTACGACGCCATTCGGCTGAGTTCCCCTGAATTGAATCCCGGAGATGCACTGACAGTTGAGGTCGACCTGCGCAATCTTGGGGAACGCTCCGGAACCGAGGTCGTGCAACTTTATGTGCGTGACCCGGAGTCTGTACTCATGCGCCCGTACAAGGAGCTGAAGGGATTTACGCGACTCGAATTGGAACCCAGCGCCAGCGGGACAGCCCGGATAAAGCTCGACATGCGCTCGTTCGCGTATTTCGATGATCAGCGCGATGCCTGGGTCGCAGACGCCGGCGAGTTCGAAATCCTGGTCGGCGCCGCAAGCGATGACATCCGGCTCTGTGCCTCGGTCAGGCTGACCGGTGAGTGGGTCGAAGCCGCGCAGGATTCGTGGCGATCAGCAATGATCTAGGATCTCAGCCTACAACTTGTGGCCGAAGTCGCTGGTGAAGGCGTACTCCGTGTCGCTCCATGGGCGGTCCCATCCTGGCTCGTCGAATCGCTCGAGACGGAATGGCGATAGATCGACGAGTTGTGATTGGCCCTCGCAAATCAATTCCGCAAGGCACTGGCCGACTGCTGGCCCCTTCTTGAATCCGGCGCCGCTGAACCCGCAGGCGACGAGCAATCCCTCGGGACCGGCCGCTCCGATGATGGGGTGCGTATCGGGGGACATGTCGTAGAGCCCGGCGTGGCCGTGCAGATACTGCGCTCGGCTCATCGCCGGAATCCGCCGCGCGGTTGCGGCCTTGGCCTGTTCGGGATAAGCCGCGTCATTGCCGAGCGCGAAGTTGTCCGGATCGACCGCATCGTGCTGATCTCCACCGGCCACGCCGAGCAGTGATCGGCCCGGAGCCCACGGACGCATGAAGCAGCCGGCAGCCATATCGAGGAATACGAAGTGCGGCTCGCTGAGTTCCCGCGGTCGGTGGACGATGGCGATCTGGACGCGAATCGTTTCGATTGGCAACCGAACGCCGGCGGTTGCCGCGAGTTTGGTGGACCACGGCCCAGCGGCAAGTACCACCGTATTCGTCGCAATCGTTCCCTGATCCGTTTCGACGCCCGTCACGCAAGTGCCGTCTGTCCGGATGCAGGTAGTAGTGACCCATTCGAGGATGGTTGCGCCGGTCCGTTCGGCGGCATCGGCCATCGACCGGGTTGCGAGCGGAGCGTCGGCATAGCCGCTGATCGGCTCATAGGCGGCAGTCTGGATGTCATCGACATAACACCATGGCTGCAGCGACTTAAGATCCTGAGCCGTAACGACCTCGGTTTCGATCCCGAGCGACTGCTGAAACGCGACGTTCTTCGCCAGGAGCTCGACGTTCTGCGCGACCGCCGGGCTCTGATCGACGGTGACAATCAACCCGTGCGGCTGGTACCCGCAGGAGCCGCCGACGATCTCCGGCCAGTTCCGGAAGATGAGGTGGGACTGGTGAGCAAGCGTGGCCTCCGGCAGGTTGGTGTAGTGCCTCCGCAGGAGGGCTCCGGTCCAGCCCGAGGCGCCGGCAGCGATTGTTGCCTTCTCCAGGAGCACGACGCGACCGGCGTTGCGCCTGGCCAGCTGCCACGCAATCGATGTGCCCATGATGCCGCCACCGATGACGACGACATCGGCCGAAGTGGGAAACGAAGCTGCCATTGTTGCTCCAGGATTGACGTTCAGGTCGTGGCCGGAATCATACGGGAGGCGAGCGGCCGGGACGTACATATGCGCGGTACCGGCAGACTACAGTCTGGAGCTTCGAGCCATGCCAGACTTGTACTCATGATGAATGAGACAACGAGCGGGATGTACGAAATACGGGAATCGGTTGACGCAGCGCCAATCCGGACTTGGCTGCCGCCGGCCGAGATCGAACCGGCCGCCATGCAACAGCTCCGCAACGCGGCCGCGCATCCCGAAGTTGGAGCAGCGGTCGCGGTCATGCCCGACTGCCATGTCGGCTTCGGCGTCACGATCGGCTGCGTCTTCCCTACGCTCGATTCGGTGATCCCGAATGCGGTCGGCGTCGACATCGGTTGCGGCATGTGCGCGGTCAATACTGGTGTCCCGCTCGATCGGGGCCGGATGGACAAGGGGTTCTGGCGGAAATGGATGGGCCAGGTTCAGCGCAATGTCCCGACCGGTTTTGGAGCGCACAAGTCGCCGCAGGAGATGGGCGACCTCGATCGACCGTTGCGCGCGACCTCGCTCCAAAAGCTGCTGACCGACAAGGCTCGGTATCAAATCGGTACGCTCGGCGGTGGAAACCACTTCATGGAGGCCCAGGTCGACCAGGACGGCGCGATCTGGCTGATGGTTCACTCGGGAAGCCGCCACACCGGGCTACGGATCGCCGATCTCTACAATCGCGCGGCAATCAGCTCCAGCGAGCAACGTGACCTCCCGGTCGGACGCGATCTCGCCTCGCTGCGCATCGACGAGCAGCTGGGTCAGGACTACCTGGCCGACATGGAATGGGCGACCGACTTTGCGCTAGAGAACCGATTGCGGATGATCCAGGCCATGGTCGAGGCCTTTGCCGACCAGCTGGATCGGCTTCGCACGAAACAGGGCGTCGGCGACGTATCAGTGATCAATATTCATCACAACTTCGCGCGACTCGAGGAGCACGCTGGCCGACCGACCATGGTGCACCGCAAGGGCGCGACCAGTGCCGAGGTTGGGCAGATCGGCATCATCCCGGGTTCGATGGGCTCGCCGAGCTATATCGTCCGGGGCAAGGGGAACGAGTTGAGCTTCAACTCCTGCTCGCACGGCGCCGGCCGGCGGATGAGCCGCACGGCTGCCCGGAATGCCGTCACCCCGTTCGCGTTCGAGGCGTCGCTCAAAGGCACGTTCTCGCAGCCGTCGATGGGATGTGCCGACGAAGCGCCGCAGGCCTACAAGAACATCGCGACCGTGATCGGCCGCCAAACGGACCTCGTCGATATCCTGCACGAGCTGCGCCCGATCATCACGATCAAGGGCGACAGCCGCGCCAAGGATGACTGACCGAGGCGTGAGACGTCAGACGTGAGTCGTGGGCAGAGGGATCAGGGAACAGTAGTCAATCACGCTTTGTCCAAAACCTAAGACCCAAAACCTGTCGCGGGTGCGTGGTATATTGCAAATCAAGTGCGGGTGTAACTCAGTTGGTAGAGTGTCTGCTTCCCAAGCAGAATGTCGTGGGTTCGAGTCCCAT
>DASQCG010000448.1:0-4561 GCA_035634825.1 Thermomicrobiales bacterium
AATCCGATCCGGGAGATCGGCAAGATCGCGCACGAGTTCGGCGTCCTGACCATGGTCGACACCGTCTCCGGGCTCGGCAGCGAGACGCTCAGCCCGGAGGACTGGGGCATGGACATCGCGATCGCCGGGCCGCAGAAGTGCCTGAGCGGACCGCCCGGCCTGGCCCTACTCTCCATCTCGCCGGCCGCGTGGGAGGCGATGGAGACGACCGCGAAGCCGCTTCGGGGCAGCTATCTCTCGATCCTCGACTGGAAAACGACCTGGCTTGAGCAGCGCAAGTTCCCGTACACGCCGCTCGTTTCCGAGATGTACGCGCTCGAGTCGGTCCTGACCCAGATCCTCGAGGAAGGGGTCGAGCGGCTGGTCGCGCGGCACCAGCAGATCGCCGCCGCCTACCGAACCGGGGTCAAGGCGCTCGGTCTCGAGCTCTGGCCGGCCCGTGAGGAGATCGCCGCGCCCTGCGTGACCGCGATCAGGATGCCCAAGGGTCTGACCGACGCCGGAATCCGCACGACCATGCGGGAGCGGTACGGCGTGATGATCTCGCCCGGGTACGGCGAGCTTCAGGGACAGCTGATCCGGCTCAGTCACATGGGCGAGCAGGCGCGGCCGACGATGCTGGCCGCGCAACTGGCCGCCTTCGAGCGGGCGCTCAAGGATTGCGGCTATCCGGTCCAGCTTGGCGCGGGCGTCGGTGCGGCGATGGCGGCATTGGACTGGCCCGCCGATTGATCCGGATCGCGCTGCTCGCGGCGGTCCTGTTCGGCTCGTTGCTGGTGGTCGATCGCGCGCAGCCGGTTGCCCGCTGCACCGCCCCGCCGATCACGCGCGCCGCACTGAACGCCGCCATTGCCCTACCGGTGACGCCATTCCCCGAGAACGAGATCTCGCCGGGACGGACCCCGGTCGATGAGGCGACGGCGACGCAGTTGCGCAACCTGCTCGGGCAGCTCGATGCCTGCGCCAATGCCGGGGAGCCGTTACGGGTCTGGTCGCTCTACGCGCCGTCCTACCTGGCGCGGTTGTTCCAGGTGCAGGGGCCGTTCGATGAGGCGACTTACGGCGCATACGCAACACCGCAACCGGGAGGGACCGGTCGCGGTGCGCGCATCGCGTCCATCGACGCGGTATGGAAGGTGCGGGACGGGCTCTACGCCGTCGAGGCGATCAAGCGGTATCCCTCAGTCCCGATGCCAAAGCGGTTGATCTTCTGGATCGAGGCAGCGGACGGCCGCTACCAGATCGCGGAGATCACCGGCGAAATCAGCTTCTCCGTGCCGTGATCACTTCCACCTTGACCGCCACTTCGGCGTCGCCCGGGGATAAATGCCCGGGCTGAGTCGCAATAAGCCCACTGAAGGGGCTGAAAGAGGAGTCGGCTTCAGCCGCCTTGTTTCCATTCAGCCCCGGCCTTCAGTCCGGGGCGGTCTTGGAGACCTGATGCCCGAGGCGAACCACTACTGGGTACAGCCGCACCGGCGCCACATTCGTAACTGCTCGACTCCTCGCCTGCTCGCCTTACCTACCGGATGATGGCTATCGAGGTTGATTGCATCAGGCGGTCGCGCTGGGCGACATCCTTGCGGGCCTCATCGGCTGTTGGGTAGCCGGTGCCCTGCCCGAGCAGGTGGCCGTAATAGACGTCAAACCGGCTGCCGGTGAAGCGGAACGAAGCGAGAAAATTACGGAACCCGTTCATCTGATCCTGACCCTTACCCCTCGTCGGAGTGCTCATATCGCAACATCGACATAGTCGCATGTGCATATCGACATGGATAGATAGTCCGGCTGCCCAAAGGTCCCGGGCGGAAAAGGTCTTAGGTTTTGGGGGTTGGGGGTTCGGGATTGGAGCGTACCCGATCCGTGTCCGCGGTCCGCTGATTCCCGTATCCCCGCCTGAACTGTAGGGGCAGATTGCCACCTGCCACTACAACTCCGTTCCCTCCACCCTCAACCCGCCTGTAACGTCCCGCCCCTCGCCCCGTTCACCTTCATAGAGGCGATGGCGGGATGGAGCGGACGGTATGGTGGTGGCGGAAGAGGAGCGGTACGGCTGGTTGATGCCTGATCAGGTCCCGAAAGAGCGGACAGATGCCGACTTGGTCCGCCGCGCGCAGGCGGATCCGGAGGCGTTCGTCGATCTCTACAGCCGGTATGTCGATCCGGTCTTCCGGTACTGCAACCGGCGGCTCTCCCGGGCGGCGGCTGAGGACGCGACCAGCATTACGTTCCTGAACGCTCTCCGGGCGATCCGCGGCTTCGATCCCGATCGTTCCGGCTTCCGTCCCTGGCTCTTCACCATCGCCCACAACGCCGTCGTCGATCAGCTTCGCGCCCGGCCGCACGACCCGATCGAGGGGATCGAGCTGGTCGAGGAGGGGCCGTCGCTCGATGAGCACGTGATCGCCAATGAGCGCCGCCGTCTCTTCGCGCTGGCATTGCGGCGGCTCGGTCCGGACCAGCAGCAGGTGATCCACCTCAGGCTGGCCGGACTCTCCGGTGCGGAGATCGCCGGCGTGATGGGCAAGAGCCCGGGCGCGGTCCGGATCATCCAGCACCGGGCGATCAAGGAGCTGCGCCGTTTGATGGGATTGCAGGAAGCGGACAGGACGGAATCGCGATGAGCAGGAACGATACAGAACCGCAGGAGGCGCTCGATCTCGATCAGCGCTGGGACGAGCTGAACGCAGGCAACCCGGCGCTCCGGCGGCTGGATCGCGGCGATCAGGAGCTGCGAGAGCTGGTCGCCCTCGACGCGTCGGCGGCACCGCGCCCGGAATTCGTAGCCAAGCTGATGGATCAACTCCGGACGGAGGCGCGGCAGATCGGACCGGCCGAGCAGCTTGCGGCGATCGTGCCGGTCCCGGCACTGGAGCCGATGCGACCGGTCCGTCGCATGCGCCGAATGGGCGGTCTCTCCGGAGCGGGCAAGGTTGCGTCGGTGCTGCTGGCGGCGTCGTTGCTCTTCGCGATGATGGCGGCGCTGGTCCGCTACCCCTTCACGAGCACGGACGGGACCGGCGGGCCAACGGTCGTCGCACCCGGCCCGCAGATCCCCGACGTGCCGATGCCCGGCTCCGACCCGGCCCGCACCAACGTCCAACCCGGCCCCAACCTGACCACGCTCCCCGAAATCAAGCAGAAGGCGGATATCGTCGGGACCTCGATGGCCTTGGCGGACAACGTCCTGGTGATCCTCATCTATGGCAAGGTGCTGGCACTCGACGCCAACACGCTTACTGAAATCTGGTCGAAGGACTTGGATCGTGGATCATATTCGGCCCCGACGATTGCTGGCGGGGCGATCTATTTCGGATACACATTCGACGTAGAGGGAAGGCGCGACCGCCAGGACAACGATCAGTTGGTCGCTTTATCGCTTGTAGACGGACACGAGCTTTGGCGCGTAACTGGCGCGGGTGTCTTTCCTGCCAGCCCAATTGCGTTCGACGGCATCGTATATACCCTCGGCGGGTCCAGTCAGCAGTACAACGTAGGCGCATATCAAGCGGCGGATGGCAAGGAACTTTGGCGAACCGACGTTGCCGGACGAGGCTACTGCTGTCCTGACATGGGGATTGCCCTGTCCGACGGAAAGTTGGCGGTTTCACTGTCCGACAACATCGCCGAGGGTTCCAATCCGCATACGGTCGGTGTCTATGACGCAGCCAATGGCGCCAAACTTTGGCTGGATATGGACTCAACCGCAGCTACGGTTGGCGAACCGGCCATTGTGGATGGACTGCTCATCATCAACGAGGCCAAAGAGGAGCTATTCGGCACGCAAGCGCAGCAAGAAATGAAAGCAACTAGCGGTGCAACTGTCGCTTATGACCTCGCCACTGGGGCTGTCAGATGGTCGAATGAATCGACGCGCACGCATCGACTGCCGGTTGCCTCGGTTCCCGAGCGGAACGCATCGCTCTACGTCGGGCCATGGGAAGACTCCGACGGTGGCCAGTTGGCCTTGCTCTCGCTCGAAAACGGGCAGCCGATCTGGAACGAGGCGCTGCCGCACGTGCTTGACGATCCCAACGTATACAGTCCCAGCGACGTGCCGCCGGTTGTGGTTGGTGATACGGCCTACGTCGTCGGCTCGACGCAAATGCTGGCCGGCGGCAATGTGCGCTCCAGTCTCCTGAGCGCGGTCGACCTCGCGACTGGTAAAGCGCGCTGGATGGCGCAGATCGATGGGGGCATCGTCGGAACACCGATCGTTGCGGGCGGGAAGATCTTTGTGCTCACGATTGATGCTGGGCTCTCAGTACTTGGTGAGAGCGCAACGTCGGCCGCGACACCAGCCACGGCCACTGAGGCTGCGGTTATCGATCTGCGCACGCCAGTCGTCTGCAACGCCGCTCCGTCCGACAGCCCAATGCTCGGCGATCTGCCGGCCACGCCGACGATTCCCGAGGTTGCGCCCTGGAAGCAGTCGATCCCCTTCTCGTCGATCCCGTCCGGCGTGGCCAGCAATGTCGATGTCGCAACCGCCCAGCAGCTCGAAGATCTCTTCAACGCGTACCGGGCCTGCTCCGCAGTCGATCCGTATCACAGCGTCTTC
>DASQCG010000449.1:0-2129 GCA_035634825.1 Thermomicrobiales bacterium
CCTTCTTGTCGCCAAATGGTTTCCCGTGCACCGCCGCGAGCTTGATCGCCATCAGGATCTGGTTCTTGGTCAGGACAATCATGTCGGCGCCGGACATCGCCAGGGAGCCAATCACCGGTATCGCACTCGGGACGGCCGTCATGAGGGCGAATTGCGCGTTCGCCCGTGACGTCTCGCCGATGATCGCGGTGGCTGCGGCTTCCCGGAACCCTGGATACCACCTGCCCAATGCAGCCGTGGTATTCCCCGCGTGTTCGACAATCCGGCTCCGCAATTCGGCAATATCAACTGCTTGCCCAGTATCAAATACGCGATGGGCAGCAACCCCGGCCCGCTTCCGCACGCTCAGGTAATCCGAGTTGGATGATCGGCTGTGGACCACGATCACGTCATATTGGGCGAGGTCCTTCGGAACGCTCTCCGGATCAACGATTTCGATCGTTGGCATCCGGTGCATGCCGGTCAGGTCGCCGACGAGCTCATCGATGTCCGGTTCGCGACTGACGAAGAGGATTCGCGGGGGCTGCCGGACCGCTTCCTCGATCTCCTCGATGCTCACACCTCGGACCAGGGACACGACCTGCCTGGCCCCGGCTACTTTGCCGCCCTTGCCCCCGTCCTTTTTCTCTGGTCCGAATCGCACGGTGCCTCCCTATGCCGATGCGCGGATCGAAGCCATCGCCTCGACAAGCTCCTTGACAGCCCCGGACGATTTCTTTAGCGCGGCAGACTCGTCGGAGGTCAGATTCAACTCGATGATCTGCTCAACACCGCCGGCGCCGAGTTTGATCGGAACACCTACGTACAAGTCGTTGACTCCGTATTCGCCTTTGAGCAGGACGCTGCACGGCAGAACGCGCTTCTTGTCGAGCATGATCGCGTCGACCATCTCGACCGTGGACATGCCTGGCGCATAGTAGGCGCTGCCGGTCTTGAGCAGGCCGACGATCTCGGCTCCGCCCTTGGCAGTCCGCTCCTCGATCGCCGAGACGCGCTCTGCCGTGAGCAGATCCGTGATCGGCACGCCGGCGACTGTCGAGTAGCGCGAGAGCGGCACCATCGTGTCGCCGTGACCACCGAGCACCATCGCCGTGACGTCCTCGACCGAGACGCCCATCTCCATAGCGATGAAGGCGCGGAACCGGGCCGAATCGAGCACGCCGGCCATGCTGATCACGCGCTCGCGGGGAAATCCGGCTGCATCGAAGGCAACGTGGCACATTGCGTCGAGTGGATTCGAAACGACTATGATGACCGCGTCCGGTGAGCTGGAAACGACCTGCTTCGTGACTGATTCAACGATGCCCATGTTCGTCTTGAGGAGGTCGTCGCGGCTCATTCCCGGCTTGCGCGCGATACCCGAAGTGATCACGATCACGTCCGAGCCGGCTGTTTCCTCATAACTGTTGGCGCCGGTCAGTTGGGTATCGAAGCCGAGCAGGGTGCCCATCTGCATCAGGTCGAGCGACTTGCCCTGTGGCATCCCCTCGACGATGTCGACCAGGACGACATCCGCATAGTCGCGGATGGCGAGCATCTGGGCGACGGTCCCGCCGACCATACCCGCGCCAATGACGGTGACCTTTCGACGACCTGACGAAGCCGATGCCATCAGTGGAACTCCTGCAATCAGTGGGGAAACGTCCCCGTAACCGTGCCAACCAACCCCGGTAGTATAGGCAGGTAACCGCCCGGGCCGGATGATCACAGACTGCAAACAACTGATGGAGAGATCGCGCGACGAATGGGCGAGAGGTCCCGATCGCGGTAAAATTGCCTGTGTCCCGGTTGACACCGCGACGCGATCTCAGCATAATCTGCTGGCCTTATTGGCCGCTTGCCCAGGTGGCGGAATCGGCAGACGCGCTAGCTTGAGGGGCTAGTGCCCATTACGGGCGTGGGGGTTCAAATCCCTTCCTGGGCACCTGAAACCTATCCGTGGGCGATTAGCTCAGCTGGTAGAGCGCCACGTTTACACCGTGGATGTCAGAGGTTCGAGCCCTCTATCGCCCACCAGCATGCGACACGGATCCACTGCCAAGGTAGCTCAGTTGGTAGAGCTCACGACTGAAAATCGTGCGGTCGCCGGTTCGAGTCCGGCCCTTGGCACCTGTGCCTGATCCTCAATC
>DASQCG010000450.1:0-5522 GCA_035634825.1 Thermomicrobiales bacterium
CTCGTCCCATTGCCGGTCGAGCGCCTGTTCGTCGGGAATGCGCTGGTCGTTACTGGTCATGGGTCAGGTCCTTGCCAATCGGCTGAAGAATCGTGCGGAGGCGTTTGATGGCGCGGTGCTGCAAGGCGCGGACCGCAACATGGCTGCGGCCCATCGCCTCGGCAATCTCGGCGCCGGTGAGGGAGGCGAGTCGGAGGTGGATCACCTGCTGCTGGTCCGGCGGCAATTGCCGGACCGCCCGCAGAAGGCTCTGGCGCTGATCGATCGCGACCATGCGGTCCTCGAGCCCGATCTCCGGGTCCTCGAGCAGCAGATCATCGATCTGCGCGTGGCTGCGGACCCGAATCTGGTCGATCACCGCGTTGTGGGCGATCCGGTAGAGCCAGGCCCGGAATCCGCCGCGATCCGAGTCGAACCCGTCGATCGCCCGCAGTGCGTTCAGAAAGGCGACGCTGGTGGCATCCTCGGCCGCCGTCTGCGTCAACCGCTGCGCGCAATACCGGTAGATCTGGTCGACATACCGGTCGTAGAGGTGGACGAACGCGGTCGGATCGCGCTGCGCCATCTCGACGAGGTGGGCGTCGGGCAATTCAGCCGGTCGCTGCTCGGTCATCCATGATCCTGGCTCCTCCTTGAACTGATGCACTGGCAAACGTCCTTGCGCGTCGAAAAGTCAACGAGGTTGGCCATTCCTCTGACCATACAACGGGACACGGCGCGGATGTGTGACGGGTGGGGAGTTGAGAGTCGAGGGAACGGAAGGGGTTGATGGTGGATGGTGGTTGGTTGAGGGAAAGGGAGCCAGGGTAGCGTCGCATGGCCATGCAACCGGAACCTCCCTTCTCCCATTCATGGGAGAAGGGCCGGGGATGAGGGCCGTTGATCCGCGCGTATCGCATCCAGAGCCGGGATCGGTGTGGGGATAAGAGGACCGAACTCGCACACTGATCCACCCGGCAGCGGCCCTCACCCCCTGCCCTCTCCCGAAATCCGGAGCGGAAGAATCGGCAGCCGGCTTCAGCCGGGTTCATGTCTCAGCCCGGGTGTTCACGCCCGGGCGCCGCCGGGGAACCCCATCCCATGCATCGCACACGGGACCCCAGAACCGCGGGCGCATTGCAATGCGCCCCTACAGTTCGTTCCCTCAACTCTCCACCATCAACCCCTCCTGCTCGCCTGCTCGCCTGCTCCCCTCCATACTTAGTCGCATGACGATCACACTCTCGCCACTCGAAATCTGGCTCCATGCGATCCGGCCCAAGACGCTCTTTGCGTCGATCTCGCCGATCATCGTCGGCTCGGCGGTCGCGTACCACGAGGACGGGTTCCATTTGCCGACGGCGCTCGTCGCCCTGGCGGTCGCGGTCCTGCTCCAGATCCTTGCGAACCTCACCAACGACTACTTCGACCACAAGCACGGCGCCGACACGGATCGCGTCGGACCACTCCGGGTGATGCAGGCCGGTCTCGTCACCGACCGCCAGATGCAGACCGCGATCGGGATCAACATCGCCCTTGCCATTGCCGGCGGCCTCTACCTGGTCTACCGCGGCGGCTGGCCGATCTTCGTCCTCGGACTGCTGGCAGTAATCTGCGCCGTCGCCTATACGGGCGGACCCTTCCCGCTCGGCTATCACGGCCTCGGCGAGCTCTTCGTCTTCGTCTTCTTCGGGCTGGTCGGTGTGGCCGGCTCGGCCTATGTCCAGACGCGGGACCTGACCTGGCTGGCGATCTTCGCCGCCGTGCCGATTGGCTGCCTGGCGACCGCGATCATCGTCGCCAACAACCTGCGCGATATCGAAAGCGACCGCGCCGCCGGAAAACACACCCTTGCGACCCACCTCGGCCGCCTGGGCACAATCCGCGAATACCAGGGGCTGATCGCGATCGCCTACCTGATCCCGCTCCTGCTCGCCCTCTTCGGGGGCGTGCCCTGGGCCTGGCTGGTGATCCCGGTCACGCTGCCGCTCGCTCTCCCGCTCGTGACCGCGGTCCAGACCAGCGCCGGCAAGGGGCTGATCCCGGTCCTGGTCGGCACCTCCCGCCTGACCTTCTATTTCGCCGCTGTCTTCGCGATGGGACTCATCCTGTGACCGAGCACGCTCCCGGCGCGATCAAGCCGGATTCCGCCGTGGCCGAGATGTTCGGCCGCATCGTCCACCGCTACGACCTGATGAACCGGCTGATGACCTTCTGGCAAGATGTCGGCTGGCGCAAGAAGTGCGTCCGGGCCGCGCTCGGGGCCGGCAGTGAATCCGCGCTCGACGTCGCCACCGGCACCGGCGACCTGGCGATCGCCCTGGCCGACGGCGGTTACCGGGAGGTCATCGGAATCGATTTTGCTCCGGGAATGATCGCCGCCGCCGAAGCCAAGCGGCACGGCCGCTCCGATCTGACGTTCCAGGTCGGCGATGCGCTGAACCTGCCCTTCCCGGACGATCACTTCGATGCGGTTACGGTCTCGTTCGGCCTCCGCAACATGAAGGATTACCAGGCGGCCATCACCGAGATGACCCGGGTCGTCAAGCCGGGCGGGCGCTGGATCTGCCTCGAGCTGACGCCCTACCGCACGCCGGTGCTGAGCCAGATCTTCACCTGGTACTTCACCCGGATCGTGCCGAGGGTCGGCGGCTGGCTGAGCGGCGACGCCGAGGCCTACCACTACCTGCCGACCTCCGTCGCCACCTTCCCGAACGCCGAGGCCATGCTCACGCTGATGCGCACCGCCGGCCTCGCCGCCGTCGAATACGAACTCCTCGGCTTCGGCACCGTCGCCCTCCACGTGGGAATAAAGCCGATTGAGGCGATCAGACGATAAGGCGAGCAGGCGAGCAGTTGATGATGGTTGGATCGCTATCCTCCATCTACCAACGACCAACTACCATCAACCAGCTCCTGTGACTTTGTGTCGAGACGCGTTGCATCTGAACAGCTACAGGAATATGGTGTCAGGGATCAGATGTCTTGCTCTGACGCCGGTTTATCGCTTGCCAGCGGGGAATGACCCATTGCTCGCCCGGCGGGATGATTGACCAACAGGCAAGTACACGGCGTTTTCGCCCCGCGTGTCGGACAGCGAAGGAGGTACGACTGGAACAACTGAACTGACTGGACGATGCAGCAGTGTGCGTTCTGACGTGGCGGTTTCTTGCCCCGAAAGGAGCCAACCAGATGCGACGAAAAGCGCTTGCAGTCCTGGCCGTTCTCGCACTATTGATGCCAATGTTCCTGGCGATCGGAGGAATGAGCGCCGTCCGCGCGCAAGATGCATCTCCCGGCGCCTCGCCCGCCGTGGACACCAGCATCTCCGGAGAGCTCAACGTCGCGATGGTGGCGAACCCGCAGATGGTCGCCCTCCAGAAGCTCGCGCCGGAGTTCCAGAAGATCTACCCCAACATCAAGCTCAACCTCCTCGTCCTCCCCGAGAATGAGGTGCGCGACCGGATCCGGACCGACGTCTCGACCCAGGCCGGCCAGTTCGACGTGGTCACGATCGGCATGTTCGAAGCCGCCGACTACGCCAAGCAGGGCTGGTCGCTCGATGTCGGCACTCCCCTCCAGGCCGATCCCAACTACGACTACCAGGACATCTTCCCGGCCATGGTCTCTGCCCTCTCCGGCGACGACGGCAAGCTCTACGCCGCCCCGTTCTACGGCGAGAGCTCGATGGTCTTCTACCGCAAGGACCTCTTCCAGGCGGCCGGACTGACCATGCCCGACAAGCCGACCTGGGACGATATCCAGGGTTTCGCCCAGAAGCTGCACAAGCCGGATTCCGGCCAGTACGGCATCTGCCTGCGTGGTCTCCCCGGCTGGGGCGAGCAGGGCGCGCCGCTGACCAGCGTCATCAACGCCTTCGGCGGCCGCTGGTTCGACGAGAACTGGAAGTCGCAACTCGCCTCCGACAAGAGCGCCAAGGCGATCAAGTTCTATACGGATCTCGTCAAGAACTACGGCGAGCCGAGCGCCACCACCTCCGGCTTCACCGAATGCGAGAACCTCTTCATCCAGGGCAAGGTCGCCATGTGGTACGACGCCACCTCCGCGGCCGACCTCCTGGCCGACCCGAAGCAAAACCCGCAGGCCGCCAACACGGGCTTCGCCTATCAGCCGACGGAGGAGATCGGCAGCGGCTGGTTGTGGGCATGGGCGTTTGCGATCGAAGCCAAGACGAAGCACCAGGACGCCGCCCTCGCCTTCGTCAAGTGGGCGACCTCCAAGGACTACGTCAACCTCGTGGCCAATCAGCTCGGCTGGGGCTCGGTGCCGTCCGGCGTCCGCGCTTCGACCTATGCCGACGCCGGCTACAAGGAATACGGCAAATCCTTCGCCGACCTCGTCCTGAGCATCATCCAGGCCCAGGATCCGACCAAGTGCTGCGTCGATGCCGTGCCGTACAAGGGGTTGCAGTTTGTCGGGGTGCCGGAGTTCGTCACCCTGGGAGACCAGGTGACGAAGGAGCTGGCCAACGTCATTGCCGGCAATGAGAGCGCCGACGACGCGATCAAGAAGATCGACGACATGGCCAACAGCTGGGCAAAGGACAACGGCTACCAATAGCGCAGATTGCGATCGGGACCGGGCGGGCATTCCGCCCGGTCCCCGCTGATTCCGGCCGAGGTGATCTATGGCCGTTGCCAAAGAGGACATTGCGGGCGTCCATTCAGGCGCGGCGCCCGTAACGCACGCCCACGAGTATGGCTCGATCGGGCGCTGGCTGGTGGCGCCGGCACTGATCTTCGCGATCGTCGTCACCCAGGTCCCGTTCGTCTACACGCTCTACTACAGCACCTTCCGGTACAACCTGCTCCGCCCGGAACGGCGCAAATTCGTCGGGCTCGAGAACTACCGGCGCATCCTGACCGACGACGTCGTCTTCCGCGACGCGCTGGTCAATACGTTCCTCTTCACCTTCGCCGCGGTGATCATCTCCCTCCTCCTCGGCCTCTTCTATGCGGAACTGGTCAACCACCGCTTCCCCGGCCGCGGCATCGTCCGCACGATGCTGATCACCCCATTCCTGGTCATGCCGGTGGCCGGGGCGCTGGGCTGGAAGAACATGATGATGGACCCCGATTTCGGGGTGATCAACTGGCTCATCCGCGCGGTCCAGCCCGGCTCCGGCTCGTGGAACCCGGTCTGGCTGGCCCATTACCCGCGCCAGTCGATCGTGATCATGCTGGTCTGGCGCTGGGCGCCCTTCATGATGCTGATCCTGCTGGCCGGGATGCAATCGATCGATGAGGAGGTGCGCGAGGCCGCCCGCGTCGATGGCGCCTCGCCGGTGCAGGAGTTCATCGGCATCACCCTGCCCCACCTCTACCGGTTCATGCAGCTCGGCGCGCTGCTCGGCACGGTCTACATCGTCCAGGAGGTCGACCAGATCTTCATGACGACCCAGGGCGGACCCGGCACGCTGACCACCAACCTTCCGTACTACGTCTACGAGACCGCGATCCGGGGTAGCCAGGTCGGGCGCGGAGCGGCAATCGGCGTCGTGGTGGTGATCCTGACGATCATCG
>DASQCG010000451.1:0-8734 GCA_035634825.1 Thermomicrobiales bacterium
CGCGCTCCGGGTCAAGCTCGCCGGATCGCGACCGACCTCCCGGCAATATCCGTCCATCTTTTCGAGCAGTGGCGCGAGCGATTCCGGCCGGTTACCGAACGCGTTGGCCCAGATGTTCCAATGATCGGCATGCTGTGCGGCCAGCCGCATCATCCGCTCGCCGCTGAAGGTGCCGATCATGATCGGCATGCCGCCCGGTCGCGGACCGCGCGGTCGCAGCAGCGCCTCCGTGATCGTGTAGTACTCGCCTTTGAAATCGACCTGGCCGGTCCGGATCAGGCTGGTGATGATCGTCAGCGCTTCCTCGAAGCGGCTGGCGCGGTGATCATACGGCCAGCCGTGGACGCGGTACTCGTGCTCCGCCCAGCCGGCGCCGATCCCGAAGATCAGACGCCCGCCGCTGATCTCGTCGACCGTCTCGGCGATCCGGGCCAGCAGGGCAGGGTTGCGGTACGAGGTGGCGGTCACGAACGGGCCGAGCTCGATCCGGCTGGTCGTCGCGGCGATCGCCGAGAGGATCGACCAGCACTCCCACGCGCCCTGATCCCGCCCATCCGGCAGCTTCATCTGCAGATGATCGGCGAACCAGATCGAGTCGAAGCCGCACTCCTCCGTCGCCTGCGCCATCGCCGCGAAGTCGGACCAGCCGGCGGTTTGCCCGGCCATCTCGAACTCGGACTCGGGCAGCATGATTCCGATCTTGATCGGTCGCTCGCTCATGCCGGTACGCCGGTCTTGTCGAGGATCTCGATGACCTTCGCGAAGCCCTCGATCGACTGCGGGGTGCAGGGATCGAGCCCGGCGACGAAGTGGCGGAAGCCGAGATCGCGGAACTCGGCCAGCTTGCCGGCGATGTGGTCGGCGTCGCCCTCGATCGGATTGCCGCGCGTGCCGGTGTAGCCGGGCTGGGCGATGTTTCCACCGGCGGTGCGGACAATCGTCGACGGATCCCGTCCGGCCACGGCAAGGGCCTCGTCGAGTGCCTTGAGGTCGTCGAGCGTGGCTTTGGCGTCGCTGTGCCAGACGGTATTCCAGGCATCGGCGTATCTGGCGACGAGCTGGAGCATCTTCGGGCTGCTGCTACCGACCAGGATCGGCGAGCCGCCCTTCTCACCCATCGGACCGCGCGGCTGGCTGATCGCGTCTGTCGCGCTGAAGAATTTGCCGTCGTGATCCGCCCTGCCTAAGCGGAGCAGGCCGTCGAGGATCGTGATCGCGTCCTCGTAGCGGCTGTAGCGGTGGTCGAAGGGCATGCCGTAGGCGATGTACTCCGGTTCATGCCAGCCGGCGCCGGTGCCGAGGATGAAGCGGCCACCGCTGATCTCGTCGATCGTGTCGGTCATGCGGGCAACGATGCCGGGGTTGCGCCAACCGAGGCAGGTGACCAGCAGACCGATCTGGATTTTCGACGTCGCCTGGGCGAGCGCGGCGGCGCAGGTCCACGCCTCCCAGAGGCCATACTCATCGCCCTCCTTCGCGACCGGCGGGCGGAAGAGGAAGTGGTCGGCCAGCCAGATTGCGTCGTACCCGGCCGCCTCGGCCGTCTGCGCCATCTCAACCATATCGGCGAACCGGACCGGCCGGCTTCCGAAGGCACTCTTCTCGGCGATCGGGAGCATCACGCCGATGCCCAACTGCCGGGATGATGCCGGCCAGCGATTCCACTCGGTCATGTTGCCTTCCCTTTTATGCCTTCGAGATTGCCGATGGTTCGTCCTCATTGGTGCTAATCGATATTGATCTTCCGTAATCGCCAGGTACTGAGCAGGATCGCAATGGCGCAGACAATCGCCGAACCGACCAGCGCGCCCTGCACGCTGAATGCCTTGTCGATGCCGAGTCCGAAATCCGGCCGGCCGCTCGGCTCGAGCGCGTGGACCGTCGAGGTATAGACCGAGGTCACGACGTGCCGGATCGAGAGGTACCGCAGCCCGGGAATGAACCGGCCGAGGACCGACTCCCAGACGAGCGAGTAGATGATCGCGGCCAAAATCGCCCGGCGGATCAGCAGGCTCATCAGCACGAAGACTGCCGAGTAGAGCACGACACCGACCGCCGTCGCCGCCAGGATGCCCCAGAGCATGTCAGTGTTATTGCCGCCATTGCTGGTGAAGACGAGGAACCAGCTCAGCACGCCGCCGATGGCGATGATCGGAAACGAGACCGCGGCGGAGGCCACCAGTTTCTCGAGCACGATCCGGATCCGGGTTATCGGTTTCAGGACGAGGTACGGCAGCGTGCGGTCGTCGATCTCGTCGCCGAACGCGCCGGTGGCGAGAATCAGCGTGGCCAGCGGCAGGACCGAGGGCAGCATGACCTGGATCACGATGTCGTCGAGGAATCGGCGCGGGCGATCGACGTCCGGATTGATCCGGTAGATCAGCGCGAACAACGCCGGAATCAGGCCGAGCGCGAAGACAGCCCGGACAGCCTTGCCGCCGACGAACTCGCGGACGCTCAGGAAGAAAATCGGCGCTATTCGCCAACCGAGCGTGCCCATTAGCCCTCCACCAGGTACGAGAAGACCGAGGCCAGCGACTCGTCGGCCGCGCTAATGTCGAAAAGGCGGACATTGGCCTTGCGGGCGAGCTGTGGCAGCGCGATGTAGAAGCCGCGCACATCCTGCGTCTCGACGACCAGCCGATCCTCACGATCGACCCGCACCGCCTTCGTGCTCGGATGACCGATCAGCGCCATCGCCAGGAAGCGCGGCTCACTGGTCCGGATCCGGATCGCGTGGTCGTGCGTGTCGATGCGGTCGCGGATGGCGCGGTAATCGCCGGCCGCGGCCAGCTTGCCGTTGACGATCACGATGATGTTCTCGGCGAAGCGCTCAACCTCGGCCAGGATGTGGGACGAGACCATGACTGTCTTGGTGCGACCCAGATCGCGGATCAGGTTGATCATGTGCAGCCGCTGGGCCGGGTCCATCCCGTTCAACGGCTCGTCCATCAAGATCACGTCCGGGTCGTGGACCAGCGCCGCCGCCACCTTGATGCGCTGGCGCATGCCTTTCGAGTAGCCACCAACCCGCCGGTCCTGCGCGTAGGTCATCTCGACGATCTCGATCGCACGATCGACCGCCTGCTCGACGTGGGGAATGCGCTGCAGGATGGCGTTCATGCGGACGAACTCGCGCCCGGTCAGGTACGGGTAGATGTGCTCCGCCTCATGGACCAGGCCGACTTCGCGATAGACGCTCGGGTCGCCGCGAGCCGGCTTGCCGAGGATCGAGATCCGGCCGGTCGAGGTCGAGAGCAGGCCGGTGATCATCTTGAGCGTGGTCGTTTTCCCGGCGCCATTTGGGCCGAGCAGCGCGGTGACGCCCGGTGTCACACCGAAGGTGACATCGGAGACGGCGACGATATCGCCGTACCACTTCGAGACGCGGTCAAGGATGATCGTCGGCTCGCGGCCCGGGATCACGCCGGGCAGGTGCTGATATCCGTTCGGGGTCGGCATCATGGCCGGCGCCTCAGTCTTCCGGGACATACCGCCACACCATGATCACGATACCGAGCAGGATGAACCCGAGCGCGGCGGCGACGTAAACGGCTGCTGGAAAACCTCCGTGCCCGGATGCCACCGGATCGTAGACACCGAACAATTTCTCGGAGAGCTCGCCAATCAGCCGGATCGGACTCAGCAGGGCGAGCACGTCCTTGGCTCGCTCCGAGCTCACCGCCTCGATGAGCGCGTTGACGAACCCCTCGAGGACCGCGTAGCCGATGAAGATGATCGCGGTGGCGATGCTCTTGCGGCCGGTAAAGGACGAGATCACCAGACCGCCGCAGCCGAGGAGCAGCGCGATCAGCGTGCCGATCAGGACGACCCGGCCAAGGTCGCCGATGTTGGCGGTCAATGCGTGAAGTGGCCTGTCCGCCAGCAGCTGCCGGAAGAGCCATAGGAAGACCACCGGCACGACCGACATCGTCATGGTCAGGATAGCCGTCGCCGAGAGCTTGCTGAGGACGTAGTCCAGCCGGGAAATTGCCCGCGAGAAGTAAAGCGCCAGGACGTTTTCGCGCCGGTCGCCGCAGAGCATCTCCGGCGCGATCGTCGCGACGAATGCGCCTTCGATCAGATAGATGAACGTGAAGTAATCTGGATAGCTCATCGCGACCGTGCCGGCGCTCTTCAGGAACGCCTCGATGCCGATCACGACCACCACCGTGCCGACCACGGCCAGGTAGAGGATGAAAGGGATGACCTTGGCGGTCCAGCTTTTCTTGATCCCCATCGCCCGCTTCATCGAGTAGGTGATCAGGGCCCAGATCGCATGGCGGCGCCCAAGACGCTTGCCGATGTAATGCTGGTAGCCGCGGTCGTAGATCTCGCCGTAGCGGCCCTGGATGTCGATCTCAGCCATTGCCGCCTCCGACATTGCCGAGATAAAGATCCTCCAACGAGCGACCCTTCATCCGTAACGAGCGCAGCCCGACGCCGAGCTCGGCGGTCACGTCGCGGACGGCGTCGTAGACCTCCGGCGCGTTACTGGCGACGATCAGCTCGTCGCTGGTCTGGAGATCGTCGTCACTCGGCCGGCGGACCGTGATGCCCCGTGCAGCCATCTGCGCAATGAAGTCGTCCGGGTTGCCGTCGATCCGGACCAGCAGGTCGCCCTGCGGTGTGCCCATGCCGGTCAGCGGCTGATCGATCACGAGCCTGCCCTCGTCGATAATCACGACGTGATCGCAGACGCGCTCGATATCTTCGAGGATGTGCGAGGAGACGACGACCGCGATCCCGAGCATCCGGTACATGCGCTGGATCAGATCGAGCATATCGTCCCGGCCTTGCGGGTCCATCCCGGCGGTCGGCTCGTCTAGGAAGACAAGGGCCGGGTCGTGAACCAGGGATTGGGCCAGCTTGACCCGCTGCTTCATGCCGGTCGAGAAGCCCTTGATCAGCCGGTAACGCTCCTCGCGCAATCCAACCTGGTAGAGGACATCGGCCGCGCGCTGGCGGGCTGCCTGGGCCGGAAGCCCGCTCATCTCGCCCATGTGCGCCACGAAGTCGGCCGCGGTCGCGCCGGGCGGCAGGCAGTCGGACTCCGGCATGTAGCCGACCCGCTTGCGGATCTCGATGCCGTTGGTACGGGTATTGAGGCCGAGCACGGTCGCCTCGCCGCTGGTCGGATTGGTCAGGCCGAGCAGTGCCCGGACAAGCGTCGTCTTGCCGGCGCCGTTCGCGCCGAGCAGGCCGATGCAGGCGCGGGGAACGTCGAAGGTCAGGTTGCTGAGAGCAGTGTGCCGCCCGAAGCGTTTGGTCAGATTGGTGACCGAGATGATCGGTCCAGTCTCATGACCCTCGACGGGCGTCAGCGCCGGGTGGAGTTCGCCGGCCCGCGCTGGAGCATATTGGGCGTGAACCACGCGTGAGTTCCTGTCTTCTGGCCGGGATCGCTCAGTACGTCCCGGTCGGAAGAGTCTACCACTCGGTCGGTCGTCGCCCACTCGATTGCAGGTCCTGGAGACAGGCAGCCGTGCGGAGCAAGCCCTCGCGGAAGAGATCCGGCCGCTGCCCGATGCCGATCCGGAGGTAGCCCTCGAAGCCGAAGGCCGAGCCCGGCGCGAGCATCACGCTGTACTCACCGGCCAACCGGTCCGAGAGCTTCTGCGACGGCACGTCGAGGTTGTACTTCAGCAGGGCCAGCAACCCGGCCCGCGGCGGTGTCCACGAGACGAGGTCGGAGTGCTCGGCGAACCACTCGGTGGCCGTGACCATATTCTCGGCGGCGATCGCCTGGTTGCGGATCACGATCGCGTCGCGATGCTGAATCGCGATCATAGCCAGGGCATCGCTCAAGCGGGCCGGCGAGAGCGAGACGTAGTCCCGCGACGACCAGCAGGCCGCGGCAACCTCGGCCGGCGCGGCCATCCAGCCGATCCGCAGACCCGGGAGTCCGAACGGCTTCGACATCGTGCCGACGCTGATACCGTGTCCGCCCTTGTTGCGGATCGGCGGGGCCATGAGTGGTTGCCCGGGGAGATCAAGCCAGCGGTAGGCCTCGTCGCAGAGGAGCCACGCGCCGACCGAGCCGGCCAGGTCGTAGACCTCGTCCAGCTCCTCGGGGCTGAGGATTGCGCCGGTCGGATTGTGCGGCGTGTTGACGACGATCATCTTCGTGTCAGGGCGAACCAACCGGCGCAGTTCATCGAGGTCGTAGCGGAAGTCGTTCTCGGGCCGCAGCTCCCATCGTGATACCTCGCAGCCGATCGCCTCAGCCACCGCATAGAGCTGCTGGTAGGCCGGGTAGACCGCGACGACGTGATCGCCCGGTTCGAGCAGGGTGTTGAAGAGCAGGTAATTGGCCTCGATCGCGCCGGTCGTGACGAGGATGTTGTCGGTGGTCGTCTCCTCATAGACGGAGGCCAGGGTCTCTCGGAGGGCCTTCGTGCCGCGGGCCTCGGTGTAGCCGAGGCGCAGATCGAGCAGGGCATCCAGCGCGCCGGAGCGGGCGTTCTCGGGCAGGAGGTTGATCACGTCGCGCGTGGTCAACGGGAAGACGCCGCTCTCGGCGATGTCGAACTCGACCTCTGTCTCCCAGCGGGACATCCAGCGCTCGAGCGCAAACGTGGACACCTTCATGTCGGGGAACCCAATCCAATCCGTGAAACCAATCCACCGGTCGCTACGTATGAAGGGTACAGAACGCAGCGATCCAACCATCGCATGTGTTCTCCCAAGCCCAAGTGGAGCGCCGCACACGCTCCACCTCCCCTTCCCGCATAGACCCGGCCCTCAAGGCCGGGTCTATGTATTGTAGGAGGGAGTGAAGGGTTGAGGGTGGAGGGTTAAGGGAAACGAAGGTTTTCCATTTCCCGCTTCCTCAACCCGGAACCCTCCACCACTGCTAATCTAGACTCAATGTATTGACTCGGGTCTTGGGGTACCGTCTTGGATCTTCCTGCGCATCAGCTTTGGCAGGCGGCGTTGAGTGAGCTGCAGGGCTCGCTTTCGCGCTCGTCGTTCGATAACTGGATTCGTCCTGCCCGTCTGGTCGAGGTCGGACCGGATGCCGCCACGTTGCGCGCGGATAATCCGCAGGTCGCCGCCACGCTGCGCAACCGGTTTGCCGACGACATCGGCCGCGTTCTCTCGAATCTGGTCGGGCGACCGCTCGAGGTGGTGGTCACGATCGACGAGCGGCCGGATAGTGCTGCGCCGAACGTCCCGGCGACTCGGACCCCGGAGCCGATCGCGCGGCAGTTGGCGTTGACGTCGAACAGCGGTCTCAACCCGCGCTACATCTTCGACACCTACATCGTCGGCTCGTCCAACCGCTTCGCCCACGCGGCTTCGCTTGCCGTCGCGGATCAACCCGGTTCCCAGTACAACCCGCTCTACATCTGGGGCGGGGTCGGTCTCGGCAAGACCCACCTGCTCCACGCGATCGGCCATCGCGCGCTCGAGAACAACCCCGACCTTTTCCTGACCTACGTCTCGTCGGAGACGTTCACCAACGAAGTGATCGCCTCGATCCGCGCCCAGCGCATGGAGGAATTCCGCGAGAAGTACCGCGGCGTCGATCTGCTGATGATCGACGACATCCAGTTCATCGCCGGCAAGGAGAGCACGCAGGAGGAGTTCTTCCACACCTTCAACGCGCTCCACCAGAGCGGCAAGCAGGTCGTCATCTCGAGCGACAAGCCGCCCAAGGCGATCTCGAACCTCGTCGAGCGGCTGCGCTCCCGCTTCGAGGGCGGGTTGATTGCCGATGTCCAGCTGCCCGACTACGAGATGCGGATCGCCATCCTGAGCACGAAGGCGGAGGAGTTGGGCCGGACGCTGCCGAGCGACGTGGTCGAATACATCGCCCAGCGCGATCAGACCAACATCCGCGAGCTGGAGGGTGCGCTCAACAAGGTACTCGCCTACGCCCAGATCGCCGCCAAACCGCTCAACATCGAGACCGCGATCGAGGCGCTGACCGACGCCACCCGCACGGTCCGGCGTGATTCGCTGACGCCGGCCGATATCGCCGAGGCGGTCGCGGTGCACTTCCGGATCGCGCTGGCCGATCTGCGCGGCTCCTCACGCTCGCAGAAGTTCGTCGTGCCGCGCCAGATCGCGATGTACCTGATCCGCGAGCTGACGAAGGCCTCGCTGGTCGATGTCGGCGAGGTGCTCGGCGGGCGGGATCACACCACGATCATGCACGGCATCGAGAAGATCAACCGCGAGATCGAAACCGACGCCACCCTGAGATCCCACATCACCCAAATCCGCGAAGCGTTACTGACGGGATAGCCCGACTTCGGGTATCCAACGAATCGTCCGGCGCCGCCCGGGGATGAATGCCCGGGCTGAACAACAGAGGCCCACTGAAGGGGCTGAATTGGTGGCCCGTAATGTCGGAAGACGTTCCGCGTCGCCCCGGACTGAAGGCCGGGGCTGAGGCAAGATAAGGCGGCTGAAGCCGACTTCTTTATTAGTCCCTTTAGTGGACTTATCGGTCCTCAGCCCGGTCCTTTAGCACCGGGCAGCGCCGATGGGCCGTTTCCATACATCGAGACGGCCAACGTTGGAAATGATTCGCGATGCGGAGCAGGGCCGGTCCGCGCTACATTTGCGGTCGCGTACGCTGGCCATGAGTTACGGAGAATCGATTTGCCGCCGCTTGATGCCCTCGGAACCGAGTATTTGACGCTTTCGCTGGAGATCGAGCGGATCTTCCCCGGCTTCGTCGATGCCTACATGGGGCCGGACGCACTCAAGACCCGGGCCAACT
>DASQCG010000452.1:0-6836 GCA_035634825.1 Thermomicrobiales bacterium
AGGCCGTCGAAGTCATCTGCCAACGCAAATCGCTTGACCTTGCGAGACCCCTGGGTATTGACGCGCTCGCCGACAATCAGTGGCGCCGGCTCCTGCTGCATGGCAACCGAGCGGATCATCGAAGCGATCGTCGCCGGCGGCCGGATCGGACGAACGACGGCGGGACGGCTCTGCACCTGATCGACGATTTGCTTGATATGCTCGGGACTCGAGCCGCAGCACCCGCCGACGATGCCGACGCCGAACTCCTCGACCATCTCGCGAAGCTGGCGACCCATCGACTCCGGCTCGAGCGGGAACTGGGCCAGCCCGTTGACATTGATCGGAATGCCCGCGTTCGGAATGATCGAGACCGGTCGCGTCGAGTACTCGCCGAGGTAGCGGGCCGGCTCGCGCATGTGCTCGGGGCCGGTGCTGCAATTCAGGCCGACGATGTCGACCGGCAAATGTTCGAGCACGGTCAGCGCCGCGGCGATATCGGTGCCAAGCAGCATCGTCCCCGAGGTCAGGAGCGTGATCGACGCCTGGATCGGGATCCGCTTCTCGCGCTCGGCAAAGACCTGCCCGGCCGCATGAATAGCCGCCTTCAGCTCGAGGATGTCCTGCACCGTCTCGATGATCAGCACGTCCGAGCCGCCGTCGACCAATCCACGAATCTGGTCGAGGAACAGGTCGACGACCTCCGGGAAACGGTGGTTGCCAAGCATCGGGTCCTCTGACGCCGGCAAGAGACCCGTTGGCCCGATCGAGCCGGCCACAAATCGTGGTCGATCAGCCGTGCTGTACGAATCCGCAACACCGCGAGCAAGCTCGGCGGCCTTGCGGTTGAGCTCGTACGTCAACTCGCCGATCCCATATTCCTCGAGCTTCGGCAGGCTGCCGCCGAAGGTGTTGGTCTCAAGAACATCGGCGCCGGCTTCGAGGAACGAAGCGTGGATGCTCTCGACGATCGACGGATTGACGATCGAGAGGTAATCGTTGCAGCCCTCCTTGCCACCGTACTCCGCGGCGGTGAGCTGCATATTGAGAATCGTCGCGCCCATCGATCCGTCATAGAAGACAACGCGATCGCGGACTGTTTCCATGAACCTGGACACGGTAGCGCACTCCCCAGAGGCATATAGTCAACTATTGAAGTGTACGCGCTTCACGCTCAAATAGCCGGGGAATGACCGAACTGCGTGATAAACTCCGCTCACCTGCGAGACGCCGCCCTGCGCCACCATTCCGCTCAACGCGCTGAATGTCAGCCCCGGGCACGCAATAGCCGGCCGACCGCACATGAGCCGCATCCACCAGCGCCGAAGGGGAGCCCGCCGCTATGCACGATTCGTCCGATTCCACCAACCAGAACGCCGACGCAGACGCTCCGGACCATCGGGCTGAAGAGATCGAGCAACTCCGAGAGCGCCTCTCGTTCTACGAATCCTTCGATCAGCTGATCCAGGAGAACATCTCGCGCGCGGGCGACCTCCTGCGCGAGGCTGCGGCCCGCAAGAGCGAGGGAGATCTGGCCCTTCGCTCCGCTTCCGCTGACTTTGAACAGCGTCAGTTGGCCGAGCGCGTCAACTACCGGCGCGTCTTCTCCGGACTTCTCGACGAGATCACGAACGTCCAGCAGAACGTGGAGCGCCTGGCTCGCCAGGTCGCCGACGCGCTTGACGACCTCGAAGCCGTCATCCCCGCCGCTGGAGAGGCAACCGGAATCGAGGGCGACGAGTTCCCGTCGATGCCGACATTCAGCACGGGTTCCGTCGGTGAATTGGCGCCGGGCGAGCCGGTAGCAGAACTGGCGGGCGAGCCTGAGCCGGCTGTCGAATTCGATCCGGCAAGTGCTTCCGACATTTACGACCAACCGGCGGAAACGGCTGAGTACGAGCCCGAGGAACCAATGGACGACGTTGCAGCCGAGGTCGAGCTCGAGCCGGACATGGATATGGCCGTCGCAACCAGTGAAGAGACGCACGAGCAACAGCTCGTTGACGAGCCGGCCGACGAACTCTATCCAGAGGACGGTACAGGCGCCGAGGCCGAAGCTCGCCCCGGGACGGGCGCGCTGGAGTCCGTCGTCGGCATCACAACCTATTCGGAGGTCGTCCAGGAGTCAGTCGACCGCTATTCCCAGAGCGTGGCCGACGAGATGGGCTCCGGGCAGATGGACACCACGGAGGCTACGCTCGATTCATTCGAGGCCGAGCCGATTCCCGATGGCGGCGTTTCGGTCGACGTCGAGGCAGAGGCTCCAGCCGAGGCTGAACCGACCGCGCAGGATGAGAGCGAAGAAGGCGAGGATCACGAAGACGAAGAGTCCTGGGCGGATACAGGTTCCGCGGCGGCGACCACCGTGCTGGTCCACGGCGTGCCGCGCGCAACCACCGCGCTCTCGCTCAAGCGCTACCTCGAGGGCCTCGAACAGGTGCACTCGGTCGAACCGCGCGAGTATGCCGAAGGGATTCTGCGCCTGCAGGTCTCCAGTGATCGGCCGGTCGGTCTCGACGATCTGCGCGGCTGGCCCGAAGGCAATGCACTGGAGCCAGTATCGGTGAGCGACGACTTCGTCGAGGTCCGCCTCAACCAGTAACCGTATCGACAATCGAATACCGCGGATCGTGATTGGGCAGGGAAGGAATGTCAGTCGGCATGGCAGAGTCAGTACAGGGCTATCTCGATGCGCACCGGGATACGTACAACCAGGAGTTCCTGGAGTTGCTGCGGATTCCGAGCGTTAGCACGACCCCGGAGCATGCCGGAGATGTTCGGCGCGGCGCGGAATGGGTCATGGAGCGGCTCAAAAAGGCAGGGGTACCCGAGGTTGAATTGATCGAGACCGCCGGTCATCCAGTGGTCTTCGGCACATGGCACGCGGCGCCCGGCAAGCCGACGATCCTGGTCTATGGACATTACGATGTCCAGCCTGCCGATCCGCTCAACCTTTGGAAGAGTCCGGCCTTCGAACCGACGATGCGCGACGGGCGGATTTACGCCCGCGGCTCGGCTGACATGAAGTCCAACCTGGTCACGCTCATCCAGGCGGTCGAGGCGCTGGCCGCCGTCCACGGCGCGCCGCCGGTCAATCTGACCTTCTTCTGGGAGGGCGAGGAAGAGATCGGCAGTCCGCACGCCCGGGAGGCTATCGAAGCGAACAATGATCGCTTGAAGGCCGATGCCGTGCTCTCCTGCGACGGTGGCATGGAAGGGCCGAACACGGCCAGCCTCAATGTATCTCTCAAGGGCATGACCGGCCTGCAGATCGACCTGCGCACCAGCTCGACCGACCTGCATTCCGGCATGTACGGCGCGACGGTACCCAACGCATTGCAGGCAATGGCCAAGCTCGCGTACTCGTTTCACGATGCGGACGGGCGGGTCGCAATCGAGGGGTTCTACGACGATGTCGTGGAGCTCTCGCCGGAAGAGCGGGCCGAGCTTGCCGCGCATCCGCAGTCCGAAGCCGAGCTCCTTGAGGAAGCCGGCGTCTCCGCCGCGTGGGGCGAGCCCGGCTACTCTGCCAAGGAGCGGCAGGGGGCCAGGCCGACGATCGACTTCAACGGCATTTGGGGCGGGTTCCAGGGCGCGGGCACGAAAACCGTGACGCCTGCAGAAGCACACCTCAAGGTCACGTCACGCCTGGTGCCAAACCAGGATCCGGCAAAGATTTCCGAGTTGATCAAGAAACACGCCCTGGCCCATGCCCCCGCAGGCGCAACTGTGACGTTTTCAAACGTCGAGCACGGCGCACCGGCGTACACCGTCCCGCGCGACAATCCACTCCAGGCAACGGCCGAGCGGGTCCTGACCGAGCAATACGGGAGCAAGCCGGTCATCGAGCGATCCGGCGGGTCGGTCCCGATCACGGCGACCTTCAAGGCGGTGCTAGGTCTGGACACGGTCACAATCGGCTTCGGATTGCCCGGCAGCAACGTCCACGCGCCGAACGAGTGGTTCCGCGAAGAGGATCTCGACCGTGCCCGGACCGTCTACGCCGCCTACCTGAGCGCGTTCTGATGGGTAGCTGGCAGCAGCGCCTGGACTCGTCGTGCGCCGAGGGCCTCCACGAGCTCTTCGAGATCCTCCGCATCCCGAGTGTGAGCACGGAACCTGCGTACGCCGGTGAGGTCCGTCGCTGCGCCCAATGGGTCGCGGACCGGCTGACGCGAGCCGGCGTCCCGGAGGTCGAAATCCTCGAGACAGCGCTTCACCCGGTCGTCTTCGGACGATGGCACGCCGCGCCGGACAAACCTACTCTGCTGATCTATGGCCACTACGATGTCCAGCCGGTCGATCCGATCGACCTGTGGACGACTGATCCATTTGAACCGACGGTTCGCGATGGCAAGATCTACGCCCGTGGCGTGTCGGACATGAAAGCGAACCTGGCGACCGTTGTCCAGGCAGTTGAAGCAGTCGCCCAGAAAAGCGGCGCGCCTCCGGTCAACCTGACCTTCTTCTTCGAAGGCGAGGAAGAGATCGCCAGCCCGCACGCAGCCGATGTCCTGAGCCAGCACAAGGATCGGTTTGCGGCCGACCTGGTGCTCTCATGCGATGGCGGGCAGGCCGGTCCTGATCAGGGCAAGCTGACCGTCGCCTTCAAGGGTGTGACCGGGCTCCAGATCAACCTCACGACCGGGTCGACCGACCTCCACTCCGGCGGCTACGGCGCGGCGGTACCGAATGCGGCCCAGGCAATCGCGAAGCTCGCCGCCTCGTTCCACGATGATGAAGGTCGTGTCCTGGTCGAGGGCTTCTACGACGACGTGATTGACCTGACCGATCAGGATCGGGCTGAGTTCAAAGCGGCCGAAACTCCGGACGACGATCTCATGGCCGAAGCCGGGGTTCGCGCGCTCTGGGGCGAAACCGGGTACACGGCCCAGGAGCGCCGCGGCGGTCGCCCGACGATCGATGTCAACGGCATCTGGGGCGGGTTTCAGGGCGCGGGAGTCAAGACGGTCACTCCCTGCGTTGCGCATCTCAAGGTGACGTCCCGTCTGGTCGCGAACCAGGACAACCGCCGGATCGCGGGGTTGATCAAGGAGCACGCCCGCTTTCACGCTCCGACCGGCGCCGAGATCACCTTCTCGGACGAGGAAGAAGGCTCGGAGCCGTATATGGCGCCGCGCAACTTCATCGGCGAGCGCGTCGCTCGCGATGTCCTGGAGACGCACTACGGTTCGCCGCCGCAGATCGCTCGGGCCGGCGGCTCGGTGCCGATTCTGGCCACGTTCAAGGACATCCTCGGCATTGACACCGTCACAATCGGATTCGGTCTGCCCGGATCGCAGGCGCACGCACCGAACGAGTGGTACCTCGAGAGCCAGTTCGATCGTGCTCGCACGATTTATGCCGCCTTCCTCGAAGCACTTGGCCAATGACGGCAGCACAGGAATACCTCGACCAGCGGCAGGACCGAAACCTGGACCAGGTAATGGAGCTGCTCCGGATCCCGAGTATCAGCACTGACCCGGACCATGCCGGAGATGTGCGAGTCGGCGCCGATTGGATAGCCGAGCGAATGCGCGCGATCGGAGTCCCCGAAGTGCGCCTCATCGAAACGCCGCGGCATCCACTCGTCTACGGCAAGTGGCACGCGGCGCCGGGGACACCGACGATCCTCGTTTACGGCCACTATGACGTGCAGCCGGTCGACCCTCTCACCGAATGGCTTTCCGATCCATTCGATCCGACCATCCGGGATGGCCGCATCTACGCTCGCGGCTCGGCCGACATGAAGGCAAATCTCGTCACCTTGCTCCAGGCCGTCGAGGCGCTGGCCGCAACCAGCCCGACCGGAGCCCCGCCAATCAACCTCACCTTCCTTTGGGAGGGCGAGGAGGAGATCGGCAGCCCAAGCGCCCCGGCAGCGGTCGGCGCCATGAAGGATGAGTTGACGGCCGACGTGGTCATGTCCTGCGACGGCGGCATGTACGACGGCGACACCGGCGCGCTCTGGATCTCCTTCAAGGGGCTGGCCGCCGTCGAATTGATCATCCACACCGGCCAGACCGACCTGCACTCCGGCGGGTATGGCGCGGTCGTACCGAATGCGGCACAGGTCCTGGCCCGCATCGCCGCCAGCATGCACGACGACGATGGGCGGGTTGCGGTGCCCAGCTTCTACGACGACGTCGTTGAATTGAGCGAGGCAGATCGGGCTGAGATTGCGGCGATGGCGCCGTCCGATGACGATCTCATGAGCGAGACGTCGGTCAAGAAGCTCTGGGGCGAGCCTGGCTATACCCCCGAGGAGCGCAGATCCGCGCGGCCAACCCTCGACATCAATGGCTACTGGAGCGGGTATCAGGGAGCGGGTGGCAAGACCGTGACCCCCTGCCTCGGCCACATCAAGATCACGTGCAGGCTGGTCCCGAATCAGGACCCGAATCGGATCGCGGAACTGATCGCGGCGCATGCACAATCCGTCGCTCCGGCCGGAGTTACGGTCGAGCCCCGGTTCTACGAGCGGAGCGGCCGCGGGTACGCGATTTCGCGCGACAATCCCTTCCTTAACCGGCTGGGCGAGGTACTCGAGGCCGAGTACGGCAAGAGTGCACGAATTGTCCGGGTCGGCGGTTCCGTGCCTATAACCGCTATGTTTAGGGAACTTTTACAGCGAGAAACCATTACGCTCGGATTCCTGTTGCCGGGAGCGAACGTACATGCCCCTAACGAATGGTTTAGAATCTGCGATCTCAACCGAGCGCGCTCGGTGTACGCCGCGTTCCTGTCTGGCTGGCAGGGCGGGGCCATCGGTACCAGCGTGCCTAGCCCGGGGGTAAGAAAGGAGAACGGACGATAGGTCAATTGTGCAAGCGAACCCTGTGGCTGAAGGTGGTTGA
>DASQCG010000453.1:0-10542 GCA_035634825.1 Thermomicrobiales bacterium
CGGTTCGAGGGTGGCGTCAGCGAGACCCGGGCCTACGCGATCGCGCTCAACCCGGCGCGGCAGATGTGGCGGGTCCTGCTGAGCGTCTCCTCGACCGAGCCGTTTCTGATTACCCAGCTCTACTTCGCGCCGGTCAACGCGCCGATTGGCCCGGCCAATCCGCCCCGGAGCTGGTCTGATCTGACCGACGCGGTCGGGCGACTTGCTCCGCGCACGTCCTTCGCGGCGGCTGAGCTGACCGAGCCCGGCCCGATCTGGCTGACCCGGCTCTCCGGCGACAAGCAGCGGGCGATCGCGTCGGCATTCAAGCTGTATGTGCTCGGCGAACTGGTCCGGCAGATTGCATCAGGCGAGGCGGGCTGGCAGGATCCGCTGGCGATCCAGGACAGCCTGCGCTCGCTGCCGAATGGGGACATGCGCTTGCTGCCGACGGGTCTCGACCTGCCGATCCAGTATTTCGCCGAACGGATGATCGCCGGCAGCGACAACACCGCGACGGATCACCTGATCGGGCGGCTCGGCCGGCCGCGGATACAGGCGGGGTTCGCCGACCAGGGTCATTGCCGACCGGAGCAGAATCTGCCGCTGCTGATGACGCGGGAGTGGTTCGCGATCCGGATGCGGTTGCGCGATACGCAGATCGAGCGGTATCTGGCGGCTGACGCTGGCAAACGCTTGCGGATCCTCGCCGACACGGTCGATCCGTTGGCCGCGCAACTGAGCGAGATGGAGCCGTGGCCGGGTCCGCGCTTCCTGGACCGGATCGAGTGGTTTGCCGGTGCGGCGGATCTGGTCCGGGCGCAGCATTGGCTCTGGCGGAACTCGGACGGGCCGGACGGCGCGCCGGTACGCGACGCGCTCTCGCTCAACTGCGGCGCTTGCTGGCATCCCGATACCTGGCGATACGTCGGATACAAGGGCGGTTACGAGACGGGTGCAATGAGCAACACCTGGCTGCTGCAGCGGCAGGATGGACGGTGGTTTTCCTTCGCCGCGATCATCAACGACACCCGCCGCGAGATCGATGCCAACGGGCTGTGGCTGCTCCAGACGGCGGCCGAGCGCTTGCTGGCCGCCACGGCATGACGCCGCGACCGGGATTGGCGCGGTCTGCTCTGATCGAGAGGGTTTGACCACTCGCGCCGATTGTGACAGGATTCCGCTATACCCGATAAACGATTCGTATGCGGTGCGCGGCAATGTCCGGTCCTTCCGCTCCTGAATCAGGCGCACTCCTCCCTGTCCCGCGGACGCCGATGATTGGCCGCGAGCGCGAGCATGCCGCGGTTTGCGACCTCCTGCTCCGTTCCGACGTCCCGATCGTGACGGTGACTGGACCGGGCGGTGTCGGCAAGACCCGGCTGGCCCTGCATGTGGCGGCTGACCTTACCGACCGGTTTGCGGACGGCGCGCGCTTCATCCCACTCTCGGCGATCAACGATGCGGAGCTGGTTGTCCCCGCGATCGCGCAGCGGCTTGGCCTGACCGGATTGGGCGGCCAGTCGCCGGAGGCCGGGTTACGTGTGTTCCTGAGGGATCGAGAGATCCTGCTGGTGCTGGATAACATCGAGCACGTGATCGCGTCGGCGCCGGAGTTGTCCCGGCTCCTGGAAGACTGTCCGGGCTTGACGATGCTTGTCACCAGTCGGGAGACACTTCGCATCGATGGCGAGCAGGAGTTCGCCCTCGTGCCGCTCGGTACCCCGGACTCTACCCAACGACTATCTGTCGCAGCACTTGAAGCCAGCGATGCCGTCATATTGTTCGCGCACCGGGCGCGGGCGGCTAAGGCGGACTTCGTGATCGATAAGACAAACGCCGGAGCTGTCGCTGCCATTTGTGCTCGGCTGGACGGACTGCCCCTGGCCATAGAGCTGGCCGCGCCGCGCCTGAAGATGTTCTCCCCGCAGGAGTTGCTGGATCGGCTTGCCGATCGCTTCACGCTCTTGAGCCGGGATGCCCGGGATTTGCCGGCTCGGCTGAGAACCATGCGCGACGCTATCGCCTGGAGCTACGACCTGCTGTCGACCGACGAGCAGTCGCTGTTCCGGCGGCTGTCGATCTTCGCCGGTGGGTTCTCGCTTGATGCGGCCGAAGCGCTGTTCGAGAGCGACTCGGAATCAGCCGGCACATTCCTGGCGCGGGTGACGTCCCTGGAAGACAAGAGCCTCATCCACAGGATCGGACAGGGCGATGTACCCCGGTTCGGAATGCTGGAAACGGTTCGGACCTTCGGGTTCGACGTGCTGGTCGCATATGCGGAACGTGACGCGGCCATGCGCTCTATGGCGACCTGGTACATCGACCTGCTCGGCACAGGGTTCGTGCAGATGTTTGGTCCCAACCAGCTCCAGTGGCTGAATTTGGTCGAGGCGGAAAATGACAACGTGCGCGCCGTTTTGACGTGGGCGCTGGAACGTGGTGAGGTGGTGATAGCCCAGCAACTGGCAACCTTCATGGTGCGGTTCTGGTACGTTCGCGGTTTCGTAGTCGAAGGCAGGAACTGGTTGCGGCAGATCATTGCCGCGGGTGCTTCCGATAACCGGAACTACGGCCGGGCGCTGCTCTCAGCAGGCTGGCTCGCCTTCGAGCAAGGGGACGTTCTGTACGCCAAGGAGCTCATCGAACAGAGCCTCGACCTTGCCCGGGACACAAGCGATACCTTCTGGATTGCCCAATGCCTGAACGTGCTCGGCCTCACGCTTGTCGAATTAGGGCAATTCAGCGAGGCCATCGCACACTATGAGCAGTCGCTCGAAATCAGTCGCTCCCTGCGCGATTCTATTTGGCCACCGTACGCGCTCAATTGTCTTGGGCTGGCTGCATATGAGCAGCGAGACCTGGAGCGGGCCATTCCCCTGTTCGAGCAGTCGCTCGCCGAATTCCGCAGCGGCGGAAACGCGTTCGGCGAGGGCATCGTGCTCATGAATCTCGGCAAAGTGGCGAGGAATCGCGGGGAGCACATTGAGGCGCAGGCGCGGTTTGTCGAGAGTCTGGCCCTGCGCTGGGAGCAACAGGATCGCCCGGGCATTCTCGGTTGCCTTCGCGCTCTGGCGACGGTTGCGGTACAGATGGGGCACCACGCGCAGGCTGCGCGGCTGATCGGCGCGGCCGGTGCGGTACAGGAGGAGATCGGGGCTCCGGAACCGCGCCACCGCGAGCGATACGAGCGGATGATCGACGACCTGCGATCGGCGATGGGCGAGGGTGCGTTCACTGCGGCGCGCGAGGAGGGATACGAGGCGCCGTTGGGACAACTCGTCGCCGAAATCCTCGGTCGCGCGGATGGTGCGGTTGACGGAAAGCGGGCATTGCGGCAACAGGGCGAGCGATCCGGATTGACTGCGCGCGAGGTCGAAGTATTGCGGCTCGTGCGCGATGGCCTGTCGAATCGCGAAATCGGCGAGCGCCTGTTCGTCAGCGAGCGGACCGCCCAGACGCACGTCCAGCACATCCTCGACAAGTTCGATGTCGGGACCCGGGCGGAGGCAGCCGCGGATGCCGTCGAGCGTGGACTGATCTAGGTTCCGGTACGCCGGTTGTCTACGTATACGTATGGCGCGGTTCGCCGGGCGCGCGGGCACACATCGGCAGATCAGCGGACGACAGGGGAATCGCGTGTCACCAGACTGATATCAGATCGAAGCGGTTCGACGAAGGCGTATCGACCCCCCACAGGTGAGGAGTCGCGGGAGCTTTCGGACAACGGAAGGAAGCGGTTCATGATTATCCGCAGTCCGCACCCTGAAATCGCAGTCCCTGATATCGCCCTTACGCCGTACATTCTCCGCCATGCGGAGCGGCTGGCCGCCAAGCCGGCGCTCATCGATGGGCTGAGCGGCCGCACATTGACCTACGGCGAGTTCGCCCGGGCAATTCGCAGTACTGCTGCCGGACTTTCTGACCGTGGGTTCAGCGCGGGCGATGTATTCGCCATCTATGCCCCGAACTGCATCGAATATGCGATCGCGTTCCATGCGGTCTCATGGCTCGGAGGGGTGACGACGACGGTCAATCCCGCATACACCGCTGACGAGCTGGAGCACCAGCTCAAGGATTCGGGCGCGAGCCGCCTGCTGACGACACCAGAGTTGATGGCAAAGGCAGAGCCGGCCGCGCACGGGGCGGGGATTTCCGAGATCTACGTTGTCGGTGAGGCGGAGGGCGCGATTCCGTTTTCAGACGTGTCGAAGAGCGACGGCGATTTGCCGGCGGCGATCGTCGACACCGCGAAGTACACGGTCGCGCTGCTCTATTCGAGCGGAACGACGGGGCTTCCCAAGGGCGTCATGCTCACCCACCAGAACCTGGTGGCCAATATCGAGCAGACTGCGGCCGTGGGGGTATATGGCGAAGACGACGTTGCGCTCTGCCTGCTTCCCATCTTCCACTCCTTCGGTCTGCAGGTGCTGCTTAACGTGGGGCTCGCCGCGGGGGCAACATTGGTGCTGCTGCCGCGCTTCGAGATCGAATCGTTCCTGGCGGCCGTTGAGCAGTACGGCGTGACCTATACCGCGCTGGTGCCACCGATTGTCCTGATCCTGTCGGCGCATGAGGCGGTCGACCGCTACGACGTGAGCCGGCTCCAGCGCATTACCTGTGGCGCGGCCCCGCTGAGTGCCGCGGTGAGCCGTGCCTGTGCCAACCGGCTCGGCTGCGCAGTTGAACAGGGGTACGGGCTGACCGAAACGGCACCCGTTACCCACGTCACGATTCCCGGTCGCAACGTCGAAGGGAAGATTGGCCCGTTGGCTCCCAATACGGAGGCGAAGATTGTCGATTTGGTGTCCGGGGAGTCCCTGGGCGCGAACAGTCCCGGCGAGCTGTGGGTGCGCGGCCCGCAGGTCATGAAGGGGTATCACAAGCGACCTGAGGCGACCGCGGCCATGATCGATGGTGATGGCTGGTTGCATACCGGCGACATTGCCTGCGTCGATGACGAGGGGTCGTTCGCGATCGTCGACCGCCTCAAGGAGTTGATCAAGTACAAGGGCTACCAGGTGGCCCCGGCCGAGCTCGAGGCCGTGCTGCTGACCCATCCTTCCGTCGCTGACGCGGCCGTGATTCCCAGTCCGGATCTCGAAACGGGTGAAATCCCGAAGGCGTTCGTGGTGGTGCGCAACCCGGTCACCGCCGAAGAGCTGATGGCGTTCGTGGCGGATAGGGTTGCTCCGCACAAGAAGGTCCGGCGCGTCGAGTTCATCGACCGGATTCCCAAGTCGCCGACCGGCAAGATCCTGCGCCGGGTGCTTGTCGAGCAGGAGCGATTGGCCCTGGCGACGACGATTTGAAAGGGAAATCACGTGGTCACGGCAACTGATGTACCCACAACCCTCGGCGCGATGGATCTTTCTCTGATCGAATCGGAATTTCGTTCGCAGCTCAGCGTCGCGCGATTGTTTCCCGGCGCGGCGCTGGCGGTCTACCGGCACGGCGAACTGGCCCTGGATCTGATCGGTGGGTATGCCGACACGCAAAGCGGCGAGCTCGTACGTTCCGATTCGCTCTTCCCGCTTTTTTCGGGGACGAAGCCGTTCGGCGCGGTTGCGCTCTGGCAGCAGATCGAGCGCGGCAAGCTGGCGCTGGATGACCGCGTGGCCGATTACTGGCCGGCATTCGCAGCCAACGGCAAGGAGTGCGTACTGGTCCGGCACATCCTGTCGCACCGCGGCGGATTTCCGACAACTCCGCCGGAACTTGAGGTGAGGTTGTGGGGCGACACGGAGGTCGTGAATCGGGCGATCGAATCGATGCCGCTGAGCCACCCGGCGGGGACCGTCTCGGCGTACCACTTTGTCACGCAACACTGGGTTATCGGTGAGCTGATACAGAGGCTGGATGGCCGTGCCTTCGACGAATACCTGGCGGATGAGATCACGCGCCCGCTCGGGATGAGCGATACCTTCGTTGGGGTGCCGGTCACGCGCGAGAGGGATGTGGTGAAGGTGCACGCCACGGATGGGGCCGACGAGATGAGCCTCGCCGCCCTTCGCGAGACGCGATCAGTGTCGTTTCACCAAATGGTCATTCCCGGCGCCAGTGGAGTGTCGACCGCCCCGGATATGGCCCGGTTCTATGCCGCGATCGCCGCAGGCGGCGGGCTTGGCGGCGTGACCATCCTGAAGCCGGCCACCGTCGACCGCATGATGCAGATCGAAATCGATGGAGAGATCGACGTCACGTTCGATGCCCCGGTTCGTCGCGGACTCGGATTCGAGCTCGGTGGGCTTTCAGATCCCCGGCGCCATTGGCCGGGCGCGACAAGCACCGGGCAGACGTTCTGGCACGGCGGGATGGGCTCATCCGTTAGCTGGGCGGATCGTGACACGGGGCTGGCGATGGCATTCCTCTCGAATGGAATCCGCAGGGACGCTGCCGGTGCGATCGGTCGCCGCGATCTCTCGGACCTGGTGCGAACGACTTGTCGGTAACTCGGGACGTTTGCCGCACGTCCTGTCCGCGGTCATCCGAACCCTGCTTTCGCCGCTGCCTACACGGCGGCAAAGGGGCCGAAGACGGCGCCGATGTATTCGGCGACGTCTTCGCGCTCTTCGGTGCCGTCGATCAGCATCGACTCGAGCACATCGACCGATTCGGGGTTGATCTCGTGTAACTCCTGGATCACCGCTCGCTCATTGCGGGAGGGGTGCGGATCGGTCACGAAGGCATATGCCTCGTCGGTGAGGGCGTCGATGTCGACAGTCCAGCGGAACAGGCGGGTCATGATGCGCCTCCTTTCGTGGTATGCAAGAGGGTCACTCCAGCGCCGTACTTCCTCTATTATGCGCCCTTCGCGTGACGAACTGATGAACCCGGCGCACGTGGCTCAGGGAATGCCGAGCATCGTCTCGCACTCACCGTCGGTGGTGTCGATGCCGCTGCTGCCGGAGCAGTAGTCGTTCGTGCCACCGGCGCCGAGGAACATGTCGTCCCCGGCCTGACCATAGAGCCGGTTGCCATCCCCGGTTTCGCCGGCCAGGATGTCGTTGCCGTCGGCGCCATAGAGCTTGTCGAGGCCGGCGCCGCCGTAGATGGCGTCGTTGCCGAGCCCGCCGTTGCCGATATCGGCGCCGTCGTTGAGCGAGATCTGATCGTCCCCGTCGTCTCCGTAGGCGAGATCGTTGCCCGACGAGCCGACGATCGTGTCGTTGCCCGCGCCGCCACGGAGGGCGTCGTTGCCGGCATTGCCGTAGATCGCATCGGCGTCGTCCCCACCGTCGATCTGGTCGTCGCCTTCCTCGCCGGAGATCGTATCGAGCCCGGTTTCGCCGGTAATGGAATCGTTGCCCTCGCCGCCGAAGATCAGGTCGTCGCCCTCATTCCCGCCGATCGCGTCGTTGCCGAGACCGCCGAAGATCTGGTCGGCGCCTGCTCCACCGGCCATCATGTCATCACCGTCCTCGCCGCTGAGGGTGTCCTGCCCGTTGCCGCCGCTGATGGAGTCGTTGCCGGCTTCGCCGTAGAGGCGGTCGTTGTCATCTCCGCCGGTAATGCTGTCGGGACCATCGCCGCCGAAGATCGAGTCGACGCCGGGGCCGCCGGAGATGGTGTCGGCATCGATGCCGCCGACGAGGATATCGTTGCCGTCCTCGCCGAAGATCTGGTTGGCCCCGGTGGTGTCGCTGACCCGGTCGTTGCCGAGGTTGCCATTGAGGATGTCGTCGCCGGGACCGCCCACGACTTGGTCGTTGCCGTCTCCTGCGTCGACCTGATCGTTGTCGGCGTCGGCGAGGATGACATCGTCCCCGCCGGCGGAGCTGATCACGTCGTCGCCGTCCCCGCCGGTGATGCTGTCGGCGGCTGGACCGCCGGAGATCGCATCGTTGCCGGGACCGCCGGTGATGGTCTCGCCGGTGACCGAGCTGCCGGCGGCGATCCGGTCGTTTCCATCCTCGCCGTGGAGGGTGTCGTCGCTGCTGCTGCCGGAGAGGTAATCGTCGCCGGCGCCGCCCCAGATCGTATCGGCCCCGTTTTGGCCGTAGAGGCGATCGTTACCGGCGAACCCGTAAAGGGTGTCGTCGCCATCGCCGCCGACCAGCATATCGGCGCCGTCGTCACCGGCGATCAAGTCGCTCTCGCTGCCGCCGTCGATACGGTCGTCGTAGCTGCCGCCGTAGATGAAGTCAGATCCCGCGCCGCCCTTGATGACGTCGACGTTGGAATCGCCGGTGATGCGGTCTTCCCCGGCCCCGCCGTCGATGGTGTCCGCACCGCCACGCCCGCAGATGATGTCGTTGCCGCCGAGGCCGGAGATCTGGTCGGCCACGTTCGAGCCGCGGATGACGTCGTCGCCCTCGGTGCCGGTGATGACGCCGGAGCCGTTGATGGTGGCGACATAGGCGGTGCCTTCGAAGACACAGGTCAGGGCGGCTGCGGCGGGGGTGATCCCGGCGATGGCGATCAGACCGGAGACGAGGCAGGAAGCCAAGGCCAAGCGAAGCAACCGCATCGGGAATCCTCCGAAATATGAGCAGCGGACACAAAGCGCGGGACGAGCGAAGCCTAGCACAGCGGGGGTCATGGATCCGGTTTGGACCGATTGACGTCAAGACAAAGAGTAGCTAATGTAATAGCTACTTTATTGACCAAGGAGTTGGGCAATGGCGAAGACAGTAACGGCGACCGAGGCGAAGAACCGGCTTGGTGCACTAATGAACGAGGTCATCGAATCAAACGAGCCGGTCATCATCGAGCTGCGTGGTCGCCCGAAGATCGCAATGATCACGCGGGAGCGTCTCGAAGCCATCGAGGAACTTGAGCGACAGCAGCGCCACGCACAGGCGCTTGCAACCCTGAACGAAATTGCGCGCAAGTACGACGGGCGAAATGATGACCTCACCGAAGAGGAAGCGATGGAGCTAGCCGTCGAGGTAACCCGTGAGGTGCGTCGAGAAATGCGCGAGTCGGGTGAACTTCGGTATGAATAGTAGCGATCAGTGTCGCTCTCGATTCTGATCGATACGAACCTCTACGTCAGTTTCCTGCTTACGCCGACCAGCCGTCGCACTCCGATTATTCGGACAATCGAGCTTGTCAGGCGGGGAGGCCTGCAACTGGTGGTCCCGTCCGAGCAGTTCGCGGAATTTGAGAATCAGCGGCGGAAGCCGAAGCTGATATCCCGCATTCCGGAATTGCGATGGGACGAGTTCACCAACCTTTTGCGAGATGTGGCAACGGTTCTGCCGAAGCAGACGAGACCGTTTCCAAGAGTCGTACGCGACGAGGACGATGATTACCTCGTGGCCATCGCAATCTGGGAAGACGTGGACGTGATTGTTTCCGGCGACAAGGACTTGCTCGCGCTTCGCGAGTATCTCGATCGGCCGCGGATCATGTCGCCGGCTGACTTTGTTGCTGAGTTCGGGGATCCCGACCGGTAGCAGACGTTCCAGGGCGGGGTCTACTCACTGGTTGCAATCATCCAGCGGTTGAGGAGGTCGCGGAGGGCGACTTTGTGTTGCTCGATCTCCGCCATATTCCGGAAGGTGGCGACGCCGCGATCCTTGGCCGCCCACTTGAGCAGGCCGCTGTTGTCCTCGAACGCGAAATTGGCGGTGTCCTTCGGCTTGGATCCGCGGTGGAAGATGAGCTGGACTTGGCTCACGGGGTGCAGTTTCATCGTGACGCGGTCGTCGCCCCGGTAGCAGAAGCTGGGCGCCTTCCACTTGATCTGCTCGCTGATCCCGGCGTTCGCGCCGATGATGATCGCCCGCAGCCGCTCGATCTCGGCCTTCAGCGGGTGCTCCAGCGCCGCCATGAACTGATCCACCATGCCCGACCCAACCGCCACGCAAACTTCTCCAATATAAGAAAGCGGGCGGAGCCGACTGGCCCCGCCCGTCTCTACTCGCGACTTGCGTTGCGTGGCTTACGCCTCGATCGGGTAGCCGGCCTCGTCCATCGCCTCAGCAATCTGCTCCTGGCTCAACTTCGCATCGTCGAACGTAATGGTCACGAGCTTGGAATCGACCTCGGCCTTGACCGACTGCACGCCCTCGAGCGCGCTGACATCCTTCTCAACGTGCGCCACGCAATTCCCGCACGAGATATCGGGCGCCTTCACCGTAATTGTCGTCACTGCTAACTCCTTCAACACCGATTCGCCGTGACCGGGTCTTTTCCGGCCCTTGCTGATTATACGGGGCGGGGGTATAATCGTGTCAATATACCCCGTGGCGGTATAATACGACCAAGTGAAAAGACTGACCATTCAATGACCAGCCTGAATACGACTCTTAGCCCCGGCACGAACGGGGCGACGACGACCGAGGTCACGCTTCCTATTAATGGCATGACCTGCGCGTCGTGTGTTCGGCGTGTGGAGAAGGCGCTCGGCAAGGCGACTGGCGTCGCCTCCGCAAACGTCAACCTGGCGACCGAGAGGGCGACGGTCAGCTATGACCCGGCCGTTGCCAACCTCGACACCCTCCGCGCGGCCGTCGAGAAAGCAGGCTATGGCGTCGGCACGGTCAGTGTCCCCACTCTGCCAGTCCCGCAGCCGATCACCGGCGAGGTCATGCTCCCGATCGAGGGCATGACGTG
>DASQCG010000454.1:0-6485 GCA_035634825.1 Thermomicrobiales bacterium
GGGGACCAGGGATGCATTCCGTGGTCCCGGAGAGGCGAAGGCCGAGGTTTCCGGTGGCGAGAGCGGGGGTTGAAGGTCGTTTGAAATGGCGTCCACGGATCCCACCTTTGCGCATCGCTTGTCAGGCCACCGTGGCAGCCGCAAGCTCAAGGCTGAAAGTCGCCATCGCGCAAAGGTTACCTTGTCATGCTCCAAAGGGAATTCGCCGGTGCTGGTCGGGAAAAAGCTGCCAGCGGGGCATAAGGAGTGGTTGGCTATTCGGGCCGGTTGGTTGCCTTCCCGATGCAGACTGGGCATCACTATCGCCCCGGGTCGGCTGAAGCACAAGCTTCCAGGTTGGTTGTGAGTGCGCTGGTCACGGTCCGGTCCGTCCGGGATGCCCCACCCGATTGGATAAAAGTCAGCCCCAATCCGGTACAAAGCGGTTGCCGAGTGACCTAATGGTTTCGGGAGGCGGCGGCGATTGTCATGTGCCCAGCGCGGCATAGGCTCTTGGATATCAGTCACGTGGAGTGTTTTCTCGGGCGCTCCGGTGTTGAGACCGATTCCCGCTGAGGGAGGTGCCGTATGTTGTTCCGCGTGCGTCGTGTTCTTTCCACTTGCAGGGAGCGTTTGGCAAGCGATCCTCGCGCAACCGGCCAGATCCTGATCATGTTTGCGATGATGCTGACCGCGATGCTCGGCGCCCTGGGACTCTCAGTGGACCTTGGCATGGCGTTCTCCGAGCGGCGCACAATGCAAAGTGCGGCCGATGCCGGGGCGCTGGCAGGCACCCGCGTAGTCTCCAAGTCCCAGCAAGGGTCGCCAACATCCGCCTGGAGCGAAGTCCAGGCCGTGGTCACTGCGAACAAGATGGCGGCTGGCACAATCACGTCGATTGATTGCAACTATGTCACCGACAACGGCACGCTTATCAACCCCTGCACGGCTACAGTACCGGCTAACGCCACCGGCGTTGAGGTAACCGTGACCGAGAACCATCCAACCTATTTCATACGCGTCGTGCCTGGCGGTCCATCGAGCGTAACCACGAGCGCAGTGGCACGGGCGAACGTCAAGAAATTAGGCGCCCCGACGGATGGCCCATATTTGCCGTGCGGCGTCAATACCAAACTGGCGAGCGGCGGGACGTACAGCATCATGCAGAAGGTAGACGGCAAGTGGCAGATCGACCCGGCCGCAGTCGGCAAGGTCTTCAACATCCACGGTCCCCAGATCGAAAAGTGCAAGGCGAAGTCTTCGCGCTACAAGGGGCTGGCCGACGTCGCGCTCAACAAGAATCTGCCGATTCCAGGCTGGTTCTCCTACAAGGAGGGCGACACGGCGGGATTTATCTCGGCCGACGTCGAGGGTCCGGATGGCTGCAAGGCCGGACAAGAGGTGATCAACTGCGTCGTCTTCCTGCCGATCGTGGTCGATAACCCGGAAGAGCAAAACAATGACCGGCGCCAATGGGCGGTCGGCTATGCGCCCTTCTACATCACGGGCAATAACAGCGGGAACGAGCACTACGGCAAGCTGCTGGCAGACTACCTGGTCTACGGCAAGGGCCAAGACGGAAGTTTTGGCTGGCAGCAAGGCTACGAGGGGCCGATCACGATCCGTCTGACGAAATAGGCGGCCGGAACAAGTACGCGGTCCGCCTGAATCCGCCGGGCGGACCGACGTGCGGGACCCGGTCCCTACGTCACGGCGACTGGCAGGACGATAGTCCTGATACATCACCCCTCCAATGGGTCACTTGGGCTCCCCCGCCCGCGGAGTAGCATTGCCATGGTTGACGGAGGGGCACCATGTCACAGCGCGAAGTCCGGGAATTCTATGTAGTCCACCGCGGATCAGAGGGCACGAAGGTTCTGGCGCGGCTCATTCATGGGACACCGCACCGGAGACTGCTCGATCCCTACCTCAGCCAACTCGTCCACGCGAGCGCCGACGGCATGCTCCTGCTCGTGGATGCCGACACGCGAGAGCCCGTGCTGCGCTGCCTCGTCGAGGAATCCAACCCCCGCCGTCGGGAAACGCGAAGCCGCGCACTGGGATTCTGGCTGCTCTGACCAGGACCTCACTGCCATCAGTGTCGCTGAGTTGTTTTGTCACGCTACAAACTATTATTGACAGCAATCTTAAACGCTCCTACGCTTCGCGACCTGTGTTTCCCTGCTTGGCTGGAGTACGGGAAAACCGGTTGGCCTTGACACGGGAAAACCGATTGCGCCTATACGGAGTACATCCAAACATTCCAGCCTGTGACTCGCGGGCACCTCGCCCCCGGAGGATGACAGCATGCGGTTTGTCAGGTTGTTGGCTGTTCTTTCGATTGTACTCCTCTTCATCCAATTCCGGTTTACCTCTGCTCAATCCAATTCCACTACCGCTACCTTCCGACCAACCGCAGACGCCCGGGTGACGGAGCGATATCCCGACAGCAATTTCGGTGAACAGACGAAGTTGGTTGCCGACAATGAACCGCCCAGCGAAAATAGCTACTTGACCTTCGCGGTCGATGGAGCGGCGGGAGTTGTCAGCAGCGCGGTATTGCGGTTGTACTCCGTATCAGAATCATCCGTTTCCGGCCCCCAGCTCTATCTCGTTAGCCCGGACTGGTCGGAGGATGGCCTTACGTGGAACAATCGGCCAATCCCGACCGGAGGCGTGATCGCTTCTGCCGACACGATCCACCCGGACACCTGGGTGGAACTGGACGTGACGTCCTCAGTGACCGGCGACGGCACGTATTCCTTCATGGTGGCCGGAACCTCGGCCGACGACGCCATTTACCGATCGCGCGAGAGCGATCACCCGCCGGAATTGGTCGTCACATTCGAAGCTGCCACGAACACGCCGGTATCGACGGATACACCAGTGTCAACAGATACGCCGGCATCGACCGATACGCCAGAGCCCGCAACCAACACGCCCGAGCCAACGGAACATCATCATCATCCGACCAAGACGCCTACCGAGACGGACACTCCTGAAGCGGCAACAGATACTCCGGAGGCGGCAACGAACACTCCGGAACCGCCGACCGCGACCGATACTGATACCGATACGGCTACGGCAGAACCGCCGACAGCGACCGAGACCGGAACGGTCACGCCGCCTCCGCCCACGGCCACACCAACCCGTACTATGACACCCGTTCTGCCAACTGCAACACCGACTCGGACCTCGACGGCGGTGCCGCCAACTGCAACCAGCACAGAGACGGCCACGCCATCAAGCGGCGGCGGGTCACTGTCACCGACGCCGACTCCAAGCCTCACGCCGACACCCGTGCCACCAACCGCCACCGCGACGCGGACATCGACACCGATTCCACCAACCGCGACGCCGACCCGAACATCGACTGCGGTCCCGCCGACCCGAACGCCAACCGTGGGTCCGACCGCCGCGCCGACCGCGGCGCCAACACAGCCTTCGGGCGGTGGCTCGACGACGATCGTGGCCGCCGGCGATGTCGCTTGCGATCCTGGCAATACCGGCGCCTTCAACAATGGCAACGGCACGGCTACTGAGTGCCACATGAAGCAGACCGCGGCGTTGATCTCGCAGATCAACCCATCGACGGTGCTCATGCTGGGTGATGCCCAGTACGAGACAGGCACTACCGCCAACTTCAACGCCTCATACAACCCGACCTGGGGGCAGTACAAGGGCAAGACCCGCGCTGTTGCGGGCGGCAGCCACGACTTCTATGGGAGCGGTGACTACGCCAGCTACTTCGGCTCCGCTGCCGGCACTGCCGGGCAGAATTGGTATAGCTTCGATCTCAACGGCTGGCACATCATCGTCCTGAACAGCTACTGCTCGACTAACGGAAACTGCAGTGCAGAACAGCAGTGGCTGGCCAACGACCTCGCCAACAACAAGAGCGCCTGCACGATGGCTGCCTGGCATGAACCGCGCTACTCGTCCGGTTACCGGCACGGCAACCAGCCCGGAATCGACTGGGCTTGGGATATGCTCGTTAACGCCAAGGCTGAGCTGGTCCTGGTCGGTCACGAGCATGAGTACGAGCGGTTCGACCCCATCGGGACTAGCGATAACTCTGACCCGAATGGCGTCGTCGAGATCGTTGTGGGCACCGGCGGAAAAAGCCTGGAAACTGCCTGGGGCACGATCCAACCTAATAGCGTGGTCCGCAACCGTGACACGTACGGTGTACTCAAGGTCGTGCTGAAAAACGGATCCCTGGATTACGCCTTCGTGCCCGAAGCCGGCAAGTCGTTCACCGATTCAGGCACGATCACCTGTCACTGACCTCGCTGTTCCCATTCCATCGTTCGACCTGCGCGGGTTGGCGCCGACATACCGGCCCGCGCAGGTCTGTAGGCATCATGGCTCGCCTGGCGCTGCCTCGGCGGTATAACCGGATCCGAAGGGAGGGATGGCTGTGCAGACCGTGCTCTACATTTCGCCGATGGAATTGGGTGATGAGCTTCAGGTTCGGCAGATCCACGATCGCTTTCCGGTCGATGCACTTGAGGACGGAATCGGCATCGAACAGCTTGCCGCGTTCATCGGCAGCGGGTTCTATGCCCTCGAGCTGACCGTGGCCGACGGCGACTTCCAGGAGCAGTTCCACCGATTCCTTGCCACTCCGGAAATCGCCCGGTTCTTCCAGGAGCTCAGCCGCCACATCGCACACCTCCCGCTCAACGAAGAAGGCACGGCCGAAATGCCGCTGACGACGCAGATGCTGCGCTGGCACCGCGGCGGTGGCGCCGATTCGATCACGCGTGACGACGAAGTCGGCCTCGACTGACTGCAATTTCACGGCAAGCTTTGCCGCGTTCCCCAGCATCCGATCTTCGCCATCCTGCGTAGAGACACCATCGACGCGAACAGCTCTCGATCGCGTCGTGCGCGAGCCCAATCGGGCCGGACTTATGGAGGAGAAATCGATGCAGGTTCCCGCAATTCGACACCGGATGCTTTCGACACTCGCCGTGGTGGCAATGGCGTTGGCCGTGATCGGGCTCCTGGGTGGGAGTCGCGAGGCGAGCGCCCAGAGCGATACCACGGTCACGATCGCGAACTTCGCCTTCTCGCCGGGCACCATAACCGTTCAAGCCGGTACGACGGTGACGTGGGTCAACAACGACTCAGTCGCCCACACGGCAACCGGTGACAACGGCGAATTCGATACCGGATCGATCGCTCCAGGCGGAAGCGCCTCGATCACGTTCGACACAGCTGGCACGTTCGCCTACCACTGCACGATTCACCCGAACATGACGGCATCAATCACCGTGCAGGCCGCCAGCGGCAATTCGGGCAATACCGGCAATAACACGAATACCGGTCAGACCGGGCAGTTGCCGAATACGGGCGCGGGCGTCGGTAACGATGGCTCGAGCCTGGTCGCGTACGCTGTCCTCGCCAGCCTGGTTTTGGCGATTGGTGCTTTTGCCGTGCGGCGGCGGATCGCCTGATTCAGCAGCGATCTACCTAAATCGCCTGGTTGCTGCCTGTGGAGTGGCTGAGTAGCTGGTCGGTCCTGGCGGCCATGATGAAGTCGTTCCGGTGCAGCCCCTTGACGGCGTGAGTCCACCAGGTCACGGTCACCTTGCCCCATTCGAGCAGGATTGACGGGTGGTGGTCCTCTTCCTCGGCAAGCTGGGCGACGGCATCGGCAAATTGTACGGCGAGCATCCAGCCCTTGAACCGAAAGGTTCGCTGGAGCCGCCGTACGCCCTCGACCTCGATGACCTCCCAATCGGGGATCTGCGGCTTGAGCTGTAGTTCCTCGTCCGCGGTCACCATCGGCGCGCCGGGTCGGCATGCCTCGCAATGCTCCGCTGTGAGCGCCACTGCGTGCTCCTTTCTTGGGACTCGACTGATCTGACCACCAGCGTCGCACACTGAGGGTCGGATCAGCCGAGCACGCGCGACTCTTCACTATCGTACTTCCGACACCCCCCGAACGTGCTGGTCCGCTCTCCCACCCACAGGTACTGGCGCGATCTTCCTAGGTCGGTCACCGTGTCTGTAGACACTTTGACGAGTGTCTTCGCCGTTGATCGGTTGGGAGGGAGTGGATGAACAGCTTGTTTCGATCGGTGATCGGAACGCTTGTCGCGCTTGCCTGCCTCGGCGGGCTGCTGGCTCCAGAGGCCGACGCCGCGCGCGGCTGGTGCCAGGCTGATCCGGTGATCATCGTCGACGGTCAACTGGCCGATGTCTTCGTCGGCAGCTCGCCCGACATGCTGCCGAAGGCCACCGGCCCGATCAAGATGGAGATCACCATCCCGACCGGCTCGACCGGCAAGGTCGTCCTGACCGATCTCGGGTTTCTACGCGGGTACAGCATCACGTTCAAGCACTCGAGTTCGCTAACAAAGACGAAGTCGCACACGCAGGTCAAGGTCCGGGTCTACGCTCCGGCCACCAGCTCGCAACTTCCCGTCACCGTGACCTTTGCCCCTCGAAGTCTCGGTAGCTCGCTCGGTGAGATTCTGTTCGGCAAGAGCAACACC
>DASQCG010000455.1:0-2459 GCA_035634825.1 Thermomicrobiales bacterium
CCAGACCCGATCGTGGCCGAACACGGCGCCGACACGATGCGCCTGCACCTGATGTTCCTCGGTCCGTGGGATCAGGGCGGTCCGTGGAACGATCGCGGCCTGAACGGCATGGAGCGATTCCTGCGCCGCGTCTACGATCTGGTCCGGATGACGGCTGACACCCCATCAAGTGACTCCACGACCCAGGGTGCGGACGCCATGGTCCGGTTCACGCACCGCACCATCAAGCGCGTGACGACAGATCTGACCGAGTTCCAGTTCAACACCCAGATCGCAGCCATGATCGAGCTGACGAACGAGCTGATGCGCCTGCGCGACACGGACCTCGTTGGCACGAAGGAGTGGCGGTTCGCAGTCACCACCCTGGTTTCTCTCCTGGCTCCCAGCGCGCCGCACGTCGCGGAAGAGATGTGGGAGATGCTCGGGCACGAGTATTCGATCCACACCGCTGAATGGCCGTCCTGGGACGAGGCGCTGACTATTGATGCGATGGTCGAGATTGCGATCCAGGTCAATGGCAAGCCGCGCGATCGGATCAGCGTGCCAAACGATGCGACCGAGGATGCCGTGCGAGAACTCGCCATGGCATCCGAGCGCGTCCGGGCGCATCTGGATGGCAGATCGCCGAAGAAGGTGATCTACGTGCCGGGACGGCTAATCAACATCGTCGGATAACTGCAACGGACCGGGACGTGTCGTCCCGGCTCGTATCAGCTTTCGCAAATTCGGATCAGTCTGCCGCCGCGCCGACCAACTCTCCGGCGTGCTGGGGCTCCCAGCGGAGATTCAATGCGCGATTTGCGGCAACATCATCAAGCCGCTTGTACTCGGTGTTGTGCGGCGCGGTCGTCACGAGCTCCGGGTTTGTCTCCGCTTCGTCCGCGATCTGGTGCATCGCCTGGATGAAGTAGTCGAGCGTCTCCTTCGACTCCGTCTCGGTCGGTTCGATCATCAGCGCTTCCGGCACAATCAGCGGGAAGTACGTGGTCGGCGGGTGAACGCCGAAGTCGAGCAGGCGCTTGGCAATGTCGAGCGTCTTGACGCCGAGAGCCTTCTGCCGGTTCGCGGAGAGCACGAACTCGTGCATGCAGGTGCGGTCATACCAGATCTGGTAACGATCGGTCAGGTTGACGCGGAGGTAATTGGCGGCCAGCACCGCATCGAGGCTGATCTGGCGCAAGCCGTCCTCGCCATGCATGCGGATATATGTGTAGGCGCGGACATGCATGCCATGGTTGCCGTGGAATCCGTGCAGGCGCCCGACCGACTCGCTCGGCCCTGCCCATCCGTACCCGTCCTCACGCCTTTCGACGATCGGTCCGGGCAGGAACTGCTCCAGTCCCTTGCGCACTCCCACCGGCCCTGAGCCCGGTCCACCTCCGCCGTGCGGTGTCGAGAAGGTCTTGTGCAGGTTGAAGTGCATGATGTCGATGTCGAGGTCGCCCGGCCGCACCATGCCCAGAATCGCGTTGAAGTTGGCGCCGTCGTTGTAGACAAGTCCGCCGGCTTCGTGAACGACCCTGATCGCCTCGCGGATATTCTCGTCCCAGAGCCCGAGCGTGTTCGGGTTGGTGATCATCAAACCGGCCGTCTCCGGCCCAACCAGATCCCGCAATTTGGCGACGTCGACATTGCCACGCTTATCTGATGGCACAGTGACGACTTTGAAACCGGCCATGGCGGCGGTCGCCGGGTTCGTGCCGTGCGCGGAGTCCGGAACCAGAATGGTCATCCGGGCGTCATCGCCGCGCGCGTGGTGATAGGCGCGCATAACCAGCACGCCCGTGAACTCGCCCTGTGCACCGGCTGCCGGCTGGATCGTGACATGCGGGAAGCCGGAAATATTCGCCAGCATCTCTTGCAGGTCGTGCATCAACTCCAGCGAGCCCTGCACAGTCGCTTCATCCTGAAGCGGATGCGCACTGGCGAACCCCGCGTAGCGGGCGACTGCCTCGTTGATTTTCGGGTTGTACTTCATCGTGCACGACCCGAGGGGGTAGAAGTTGATGTCGATGGCGTGGTTTTTCTGGCTGACGCGAGTGAAATGCCGAACGACGTCGATCTCGCTTACCTCGGGCCAGTCCAACCGATCGCGGCGAAGGTGGGATGGAAGCTCAGTAGTGGGAACATCGGCCGGCGGGAACTGGACGCCACGCCGACCCGGGCGGCTCAACTCGAAAATCAGCGGCTCAACCGCCATGCGTGTGGTCCCCTTGTCGAATGAAGTACGGATCAGGTGCGTCAGGCCGTCGACGCATTGGAATTGTACCCAGTAACCTGGGCGGATACGATGTACCGATACCCGCCGCGCCGGGCGGAGCAGCTTGAAGTCGGGATCAGGAGTAGATGTCGCCGTACGTGATTTTTGGCCTTGCCATGCTCGGCATCGTCATCTTTTCGCTCGTCGTTACCGGCAATCTCGCCGCAAATTTCAATGATCGGGCGAAGCGAGATATGAA
>DASQCG010000456.1:0-1936 GCA_035634825.1 Thermomicrobiales bacterium
CTCCCGGCGGCTGGGCTCAGTTGTCACCGCAGGAGCTTCAGATCGCCCAGCTCGCAGCGGAGGGCCTCTCGAACCGGGAGATCGGTGAGCAGCTCTATCTCTCGCACCGGACCGTCGAGTCGTACCTGTACCGGCTCTTCCCCAAGCTCGGCGTCACCTCTCGTGCACAGGTGCGAGATGCGCTCGAGCCCGCCGCGAACTCCTGACGAAATGCAGTGAGTCCACCTAAGCGACCCGCGATCGCCGGGGCTAGCGTCCGCCACCATGGACGGTCAACTGCTGTCACACAACGTAAGGGAGTAGTGCCATGAGCAGTCCGGAACTCGCGCAGTACGCGGACTTCTACGCCGACATGACCCGCCGGTTCGGGATGACCGACAGCCTCGACCTCTGGCGGGACATCTCCGAGCGGCTGCATCAGCTCACGCCCGAGCCGGAGGACGTCACCTACAAAGAGGTGACGGCAAACGGCGTGCCCGCCATCTTGATCACGCCGGCCGAGAGCTCTCCGGACCACATCCTTCTGCACTGCCATTCCGGCGGCGGGGTTACGGCGTCGATGTGGCAGGAGCGCAAGGCGATCGGGCATCTGGCGAAGGCTTGCGGAGCGCAGGCGCTCGCAATCAACTACCGACTGGCGCCTGAGGACAAGTTCCCGGCGCAGATCGACGACGTTGAAGCCGCGTTCCGGTGGCTGCTCGACCACGGCTACGACCCGTCTCGGATCGTCAGCTCGGGCGACTCGATCGGCGGAAACTTCGCGGTGAACTTGGCCCTCACGTTGCAGCGCAAGAACTCGCCGCTGCCAGGGGCAGTGGTGTCCATCTCACCGTGGTTCGACATGGAGCTGAACAACGGAACCATCACCAGCAACGCAAGCAACGACAAGATGCTGAGCCACGACCTGCTGCGCGGATTCACCGATGCGATGTTGGACGGCACCGGGATCGCGCTCACAGATCCGCGGATCAACCTCGCCCAAGCCGATCCGGCCGGGCTGCCTCCAACGATCATCTACTACGGCGAGTACGAGCTCCTCGTCGACGACTCCAAGCAGTTCGCGGAGCGGGCGCGCGCCGCCGGCGTCGACGTGGAGCTGCGTTCGCTGCCTGAGGGACAGCACAACTTCTTCCTGGGCGCCGGCCACGTTCCGGAGATCACAGCGGCCGTCGCCGAGATCGGTGCATGGGTGCGGTCCAAGGTGGGACTCGCGTTGGCAACGGCCTGAACGACGACGCGCAGCGGGAAGCGTGTTCCGGCCGGAAGCGCCGGCGCGCGCTCCCCGGCAACCGGGCGAAGAGGAGGCAATACCCCAATGACCAGTGTTCCGATTCGCGACCCGCTCGCGGACCATCTGATCACCCCGCAGAACGCCGCGCTCATCGTCGTCGACTATCAACGGAACCAGTTCAGGAGCGTCCGCTCGATGGACTCGGACCTCCTGCTCGAGAACGTCGTATCAACGGCGAAGCTGGCGAAGCTGTTCGGCCTTCCGATCGTGCATTCCACCGTCGGGGTCGCCGCCGGCCAAGATCAGTCAACGATCCCGGAACTCGCCGACGTACTCGAGGACTACCCACCGATCGACCGAACGACGATCAACTCATGGGAAGACGCCGACTTCCTCGCCGCGGTTCGCGCGACCGGACGGCGCAAACTGATCCTCTGCGCCCTCTGGACCGAGATGTGCATGGCGTTCACCGCGCTCGATGCGATGCGAGACGGGTACGAGGTGTACCCCGTCGTCGACGCAATCGCCGGCACGTCCGACGAAGCTCACCGTGCCGGGCTTGAGCGCGTGACGCAGGCAGGCGCGCAACCGATCAGCTGGGTATCGCTCGCGGGCGAGCTACAGCGCGACTGGGCGCGGGTCGAGACCGTTCCCGGAATTATCGGGATGGTCTTCACCGATCGCCTGTCGACGGCATGAGCCGCA
>DASQCG010000457.1:0-6643 GCA_035634825.1 Thermomicrobiales bacterium
CATGGCCTGCAACGAATCGACCGGGCTGATGCCGACGTTGACCTCTTCCAGCACCTTCGTCAGCTCGCTGCGGGTGGGATCCTCAATCTGGTTGGAGACCGACTCGAGACCCTGCAGGAAGCCGTGCCCGGCGCGCAACGCACCAACCAGCAGATCGATGAGCTCGGCAAGTTGCGCCTCGAATGCCTTCACCCGCTTCTTGCCCTGATGCCGGAGCCAGATTCGCGGCACCTGCGCGCCGAGCAAAATCGCCGGCAGCGCAATCAGGGCATTACCGGTCAGGATCAGGACCGCCACGAACGCGGCCAGCCCGGCCAGGACTCGGAGCGCCATGTACTTGCGCACACCGATATCCAGACCGGCGCGCGAGATCTCGACCATCGCCGTTTCGCTCGGTTTGACCCGGCCAAGGAGCTTGCCGGAGCCGTGAATCGATCCGTACGCCTCGCGCTTGAGGACGCTGATCCGCTCGAGTCGCTTCGTCTTCGCCGTCGCGACCTCGACCGCGTGCGCTTCGAGCCGGCGGCGGACAGCCGCCGGTCGGCGCTGGGAGAATGAGGAGACAAGCAGAACCAGCGCTGCAACCCCGATAAACGCGGCAATTGCGACGGTCAATGCCATCGACATGAGTCACCCTCCTTCCCGCGGGCCAATCGGCCGGGTTCGCTAGGCGCCATGACGCTTCACCTGGAAGAGCTCGATCGGCAAGGCAACTCCGCCGCGCTCGAGTCGATCGGCGAACAATGGCCGAATCCCGGTGGGCAGAATCTCGCCGATTACGCGACCCTGGCCGTCGACCCCGCGCTGCGCGAAGGTAAAGATGTCGTGCATCGTGATCACGTCCTGCTCAGTCCCGACAATCTCGGTCACGTGGGTTACCCGCCGGGTGCCGTCAGGCATACGTGAGAGTTGGATCACGAGATTGATGGCCGAGGCGATCTGCTCGCGAATGGCGCGGACCGGCAAGTCGAGATTCGCCATCAACACCATGTTCTCGATGCGAGCGAGGGCATCGCGCGGCGAGTTGGCGTGAACCGTTGTCAGCGAACCATCGTGGCCGGTGTTCATCGCCTGGAGCATGTCGAAGGCCTCGCCGGCGCGGCACTCGCCGACGATGATCCTGTCCGGCCGCATGCGCAACGCGTTCCGCACCAGGTCCCGCTGGACGACCTGACCACGACCCTCAATGTTCGGCGGCCGTGTCTCCAGGCTGACCCAGTTGTCCTGCTGCAGGCGCAATTCGGCCGGGTCTTCGATGCTGACGATTCGTTCCCGGTTGCTGATATAGGAAGACAGCACGTTCAGGAACGTCGTCTTGCCGGTGCCGGTGCCGCCTGAAACCATCACGTTCAGCCGGCTCCAGACGCAGGCCCGCAACAGCTCGCACATCGCCTGGCTCATCGTCCCGAAGCGAACGAGATCCTGATCCGAATAGGCGCGCTTAGCGAATTTTCGGATCGTCAGTGACGGTCCCTGGATCGCCAGAGGCGGGATGATCGCGTTGACACGGGAACCATCAGGGAGGCGAGCATCGACCATCGGCGACGACTCATCGATCCGCCGGCCAAGCGGCGAGACGATCTTGTCGATCAGCCGCATGATGTGGTCCTCGTCCCGGAACGCGCGATCGGAAAGGTGCAGCATGCCTTCGCGTTCGTAATAGACCCGATCCGGCCGGTTGATCATCACCTCGGTAACCGTCTCATCCTGGAGGAGTGGCTCGATTGGCCCGAATCCGACGATCTCGTCCGCGATGTCGTGCATCAACGTCAGTTCGTCGGTCCGCGAGAGGGAGACGCCCTCCTGCGCGAGCAGCTCGAGCACCGCATCCTGGACAGCGCGCCTGGCATCGTCCGGGGACAGATCGGCCGTCATCCGCGACGGGTCGATCTCGCGCACCATCCGGTCGTGCAGTTTGTGCTTGAGCTCGACAACCTCCCGACTCATGAGCGTCCGCGGTCGATCGGCGATCGCCGTCTCGTCGCCTGCGATGTAGCTGGCAGGCACGGATCCCGGGGACGACGAAGTCGTTGCCGGGTCGTGTTCATGCTGATTCGGCTCAGTGACAGACGGTCCACCCACCCGCGCAAGTGCCCGGCGCTGGAATCCGCGATCACGCACAACCATGGCTCCTACTCCTCAGCTGCGGTGAGCGAAGTCCAACCTGCGGACTCGCCGGCGTGGACGATTTCGCGCACCGGAACATCGAGCCGGTGACCGTTCCCATTGCTTGTCGGAACGCCAGATTCCGACCCCTGTCCGTTGCTCAGCGACTCCGACGGCCAGTACTCCCACGGAATCGCAGACTCTGCCACGCCGTTCCCATTCGCCACTGGCTGCGCGGGCGGCGGCCACGATGGCTGTGAATTCGTCTGCGGCGCGGCCGAGAGCACCGGACGAGCCTGAGGCGATCCGTTGCTTGGCCGCTTTCGAAGCAGACTGATCCGATCGGCCGGCCTCGGCACGCCGGTCAGGGTCCGGGCGAGGTCGTTAGCGGCTCGGCCGGCGCGGCTCTTGGGCGCAGACATCGCGACGGGCGTGCCGATCGCGACCGATCTACCGACGCTTCGGTCGTCTGGAATCTCGGCATACACCGGATAGTTGAGAACCTGCTCGATCTCCTGGGACGTGACCGCGCCACGACGATGGCTCCGGTTCACGACCAGCTTCACCTTGTCGCGCGAGTAGCCCCATGACTGCATCAGCGCCAATGCCGCCTTGGTCCGGCGCAGGCATGGGATCTCCGGTACCACGACGATCAGCACGAAGGTCGAGAGGTCCATCGCCGCGACCGACAACCCGTCGAGATGTGGCGCGGTGTCCACGACTACGAAGTCGTTCGTCTCGGCCAGCATCTCGAGGATCTGACCGGCCGTCTCGTCAGTGATCGCATCGGATGCTTCCGGAGTCGTCGGCGCCGCCAGCAACTTGAGCCGCGAGGCATGAGTCGCCAGGTAGCCTTGCAGGAGCTGCGGGTCGAGCCGCTCCATCTCCTTGGCCACGTGCTCAATCGTGGTGGTCGGCACGACATCGAGCATGACCGCGGAATCGCCGAACTGCAGATCGAGATCGATCAGCGCGACATGCTGCTTCGTCTGCTGGGCTAGCGCGACGGCGACGTTGCTGGAGATCGTGGACTTGCCGATGCCGCCCTTGAACCCGGCGACTGTGATCACCGTGCCAAGCGGCCGACTTACCTGTCCCTGCTGGACCGCTGCGCGGCGTGCTCGCTCGATGTGGTGGACATTGATGATCGTGGCGCGCAACTCTTCGGGCGGCATCGGCATCACGACGTAGTCGCGCACGCCGGAAACCATCGCCTTGCGCATCGTCTCGCGATCGCCGCGGGACGAGACCCCAACCACCGGCCAGGTTCGCGCGCCGGTCATCATCGCCTCGATCGTCCGCAACGAGCGGGCCACCGGCTCCTCGATCGTCATGACCACGACATCGACATCGAGTCGATCGGCCCAGGTGTAGGCCGCGGCGCCGAAGGTGCTCTCGCCGACGACCTCGATATCGTCGAATCGCAGCAGCTCGATCAGCGTATCGCGCGTCTTCTCGCTATCGTCGACGATCAGAACTCTGGTGCTCGGCGTAGTCATCGGACGACCCCCCACGTGCTGTGCGTGCGCCTGCTCATGTATTGCTGTCCGGGTTCTGCGAAGAGTCGGACGTGGACGTGGACGCCGTGCCATCATTCTCCGCGCCAAGTGGCGGCACCGTTACCGATGAGGCCTCGATCCACCCTTCCGACTCGCCCGAGCGAACCTGGAACCATGCGTTCTGCGCTTGCACGATCTCCAGTGCGTCGCCCTTCTGCAGCTCGACCACGATCGCCGCCGATGCACTCGGTTCTGATCGCAGCTCGGCTTTCTTCGTGCTGACGGATCCGGTTTCGGACGGCAGTACCGTGATGTCAGAGACGTTGACGCCGTCCTGCGTGACCACGTTCGGCTCCTGGATGACGCCGAGCCAGTACCTGGTCGCTGCCGTCGGCTCCGTCAGCCGGACCGATCCGACCACATCGACCGACTGCCCCGGCTCCAGGTCCTGCCCGAGCGCCCACCGATATGGGTACTGGTTCGGGTAGGCGCCGGCAAAGCTCAATCCGATCCGGTAGGTGTTGGTCTTCGGGAAGAAGCCAAGCGCGTCGTAGGCCACGCCCTGCGTGTACTCGTATTCCGGCGGGGCGTCCGCGCCGCTCTTGATCGTGCGGTCTGAGATGTTCTTGACTGTCGCCGTGAACTCGAGCACGGTCCCGGAAGCGAGCACCCGCTGCGTGAATGTCGCCTGGGTGATCACGACGTCCGTCGGCACCATCGGCCGGTTGACATCCCCGAGGAGGTCGCCGAGTGGGATGTTGCCGAGTAGCGCGGCATCGAGATCGACCGTCGTCGTGTCGCCAGGCGCCCGCATCGCGAGGCGGAGGCTGCCCTTCTCGTTCTTGACCGTCTGCGCGGCGAGGAGCAGGCGCTGTGCCTCTTCGGGAGTGACGGCCAGGGTCACGCTCTTGGCATCGGGCCGCGCGACCGGCTGCGCCACCTCGGTCGCTTCCGATGTGCCGACTGGAGTCGGCGTCGGCAGCGTCGTGTTGCTTTCGACCCCCAGCTCATCGGGTGTGACCGCTTGGGAAACGGCCAGCACCTCAACGTTCTGGACGATGTATGTGCTCACGTACTGCTTGTAATCCGGCTGGTTCTTGTCGGAGTTGTTGGTGTTGTCGGTTGTCTCAGTAGGCTCGGCCGACTTGACTGTGAAGTCCTTGACGTCGAGCTCGAAGAAGGCGAGGACATCGACGTGGTCGCCCGGCTGGACAAGGGCGCCGGCGCCGATCACCTCATCGAATACGACCGAGATCGCGCGCTTGCCGACCGGGACCGTACCGGCGAAGGTGTCGTTCACGGCCACCGGCGAGTCCGTCACGCGGGTATCGAGGATCTGCTCGCCCTGAACCAGCGCGACTGCTGCCATCTTGCCGACTGCCTGATCCTCGCTGGAGAGGGCGCGGTTGTTCCGCAGCTCGGTCGGGATATCGCGGACCTCGAGCAGGTCCTCGGTCAGCTGCGTCCCGGCGGCGATGTCTTGCCTGGCGATCAGGACCGGTGTGGTCGGAACAGCGGTGGAGGTCGGCAGGGCGTTGGGAGCGGCGAGGCTTGGCTCCTCGTTCTTCGAGACGAGGGCGTAGACGGCGGCGGCGGCCGCGACTCCCATGATCAGCGCGAGCAGGAGCGTCACGCTGCGACGTGCTCCGAACAAGGTCGTACCCTCGATCTCTCCCGGTCGGCTGCCGGCTGCGACGACGTCCCGGTGCGCGAGGTGCGAGCTGGGCAGTCGTCAATCCAACGGGGTTGCCAGGCGCCCGGCCGAGTGGGCCGGGTACGAGGCATCCGATTCCATCATCGATTCGAGTCTAGATTCGGGCCGCCGGAGGATCATGAGGACTTGTCCGGCAGCCTGGTAGGGGAATCCACCCAAACAGCCAGCCGGACAGTTAGTTGATGAGCGCGAAAACCTTGGTACCGAAGCCGTTGTAGGCGGTGTACTGGTCGGCCTGGGTTGCCATGCGGACGTAGTAGCCCCAGGAATCGCCCTTTTTCAGGGCGCCCAGGGTCGGATGCGTGCAGCTGGCATTACTGCAAACCCCGGCTATGTAGTAGATGGCAAACCCTACGATGGTAACCGTCGTCTTGCCGTTGTACCCAGAGAAAGGTCCGGGGAATATCGGGACCAGGACGAGTCTGGTGCAGTTTTGTCGAGTGACCGACGACGAGAGCTCGATCTGGCCCAACGGATTCGTCACGAGATACGGCGAGATGTCTGAGGATGGGCAGGCGGACGCTCCGGACGGGCAACCTGGTGTGCCGCCCGGCTTCTTGCCGACGAATGACGAGCAGTAGATCCGCCATTCGAATCCATCCAGCACCTTGCCGATCATGCCACCCGGTTCGGTACTCGCGGTCGGACCAATCGGCGCCCCGCACCCGTTGTTCACCATGGCATCAAGAACGGCGTTGGCGCCATTGCCCACGTCTACGGTCAGGAAGTTGCCTTTTTGATTATCTGCGCCGGCAAGGTGCATTGCGGTCAGCGTGTAGAAACTCATGCTGGCCGGGCTGCCGCCAGGCAGCATTTCGGGCGTTTGGAAGATAGGAAACGGACAGCTGGACCCGAGACTGCCCACGACTGCGGTAGCAGTGGCGTTGATCTCCACGCTGGCGAAACCTACCGCGATGCCGAAGATGGGATTGATCGTCTTGTACGCGGTAGCGACGATCGTGTCATTCGCCACGTAGGTCTGTTTGATTTGGATATCGGTCTTGCTCGAGCAGGTGCCGAGCTTCCCCACCATGCCTGACACCGCGTTCTTGACCGTTGCGTACTCGCACCCTTTTGCGACCGCATCGGCCGTATCGTTGGGAAGGTGCTGGACGCCGGCCAATGCAGCGGCATCAACTGAGTTCTGAAGCGACCGCCGGTTCATCCAGATGAATCCGGTGTCCGTCGCCAACGCCGCAAACCCAATCAGTACCATCATCATCAAGCCGACCATCACGAGCGCCTGTCCGGCGTTCTCGCGACCAAACCGACTGGTAACGCGCCTGATGCTCGCCCGGAAGCTAAGGTAGCTGGCCAGCCGGGA
>DASQCG010000458.1:0-12400 GCA_035634825.1 Thermomicrobiales bacterium
AGCGTCTACGGGGCCGAGTATCTGGTCCGGCAAGACGCGCTCGATGTTGACGGGATCGTGCTCGGCGAGCCGTCCGGTGTTCATGCGGACTGGGAGGGCATCCGGATCGTTTCTCGCGGGATCTCCTGCTTCAAGGTGCGGGTGTTCGGTACCCAGATCCACTCGTCGATCTCGGACCAGTTCCCGGTCGTCAACGCGGTCGAGCAGATGGTACGGCTCTATTGCGGATTCAAGGAACGGTTCCGGCCGCGCTATCCGGAGCACCCGCTCTGCGGGAGCGGGCCGACGCTGAATATCGGCGTCAAGACACTGGGCGGGGTCGGGTTCGGCGTCAATGCGGGCGTGGCCGAATTCTGGTCGGATGTCCGGACCACGCCGGGGATGGACCTGGAGACATTCCAGCAGGATGTCATTGCCGCGCTGGAGGGCGCTGCGGCGGAGATCCCCGGGATCCGGTACGAAGTCGAGTATGCGCCGAATCTGACCTGGATCGAGCCGACCGAGGTGCCGGCCGATCACCCCTTGACCACCGCCTGCGTCGATGCCGGACGGCACGTGCTTGGCCGGGAGATTCCACTCGCGGCGTTTCCGGGCGCATCCGATGCCTACCCGTTCCAGTACATCGGCGGCATCCCGACGATCGCCTCATTCGGCCCAGGGTTGCTGACCCCTGCGCATGGTCCAAACGAATGGATCTCACTTTCGAGCCTGCGCCAGGCCGCCGAAATCTACGCCCACCTGGCGGTCACCTTTTGCTCTGGCGAAGCTGGACCGCGCTGATTCCCTGGACGTAGCGCCCTGTGGCCGGCATGGTGGTTACGGATGGCCCATTCGATTGAACCGTCGTGCATCGTCTACCCGCCACGCGACGCCAAAGCGGCCCAGCGGCGGGCCGCGCTACGCTTGCTGCACGGCAGCGGCGAAAGTCAGTTGTTCGAGACGCTGCTGATGATGGTGAGGATTTCCTCGCCGAACTGATTGGCTTTAATGGTACCGATGCCGGGCGTGTTGAGCAGGTCGGCGCGGGTTCGGGGCCGGTCGGCGGCGAGGCGATCAAGCAGACGGTCGGACGCGATCACGAAGGCCGGTACGACCATCTCGCGCGCCTTCTCCTTTCGCCACTGTGAGAGTGCTTCGAAGTACGGGTCATCACGGCGCTTGGGCGCGACGCGCCGGCTCTGTTCGGCGCCAGGCTTGGTCGTGCAGGTATCACAGACATCGCCGCACGCCTCGATGCGCTCATTCAAATGGCGCGCCAGGTGAGCGTGCCGGCACGATCTCGCGCCGAGGTAGCCGATCATCTCCTCCGCGCGCTTCTTCTCCGATGCCGCCAATCGCTCGAGCAGACCGTCCATGGCACCGCGGTTCGTGCCTTCGGTCGGGAGCAGCTCCAGGCAGGTCGAGAAGCCCTGGAAGGCGCAGGTGACACCGGTCTGCTGGCTGACTGCCCGCTCGAGGACGGTCGGGCTCGAGTCCAGCTCATCGCAGGCGGTCACAGTTGGCACGGTCACGATCGCGCTGCCGTTGCGAATCCGCGTCAGCCACTGTCCGAAGCGGTCGTGCGATTGCGCAGCATCGACCTCGGCCGAGCGATGCGACCAGCGGACGATCATCGTGCGACCGGTGTCGGGATGACGGCGAACCATGCCGCCCTGCTCGAGCAAGCCGATCGCAACGCCGACGTCGACATCATCCGGGGCGAACGAGGCCAGATCCTGCCGCTCGATGATGCACCAGCGGCCGACGGCAGAGCGGCGCAAATTGCGATATACGGTGCGCAGCTCGTCGATCGTCACAGCGCGCTCGTTGGCGTGACGGCGGATCGTCCCGATGTCGTTAGATGAAAAAAGCAGGAGGCAGCGGGCGGGTTGACCATCGCGTCCAGCCCGGCCCGATTCCTGGATGTACGACTCCAGGGACCGCGACGGCGAGAAGTGGATGATCATCCGGACGTCCGGCTTGTTGATGCCCATACCGAAGGCGATCGTCGCGACGATGACATCGGCCTGGTTGGTGATGAACGCATTCTGGTTGCGGGTGCGATCGGTAGAGGACATCCCGGCGTGATACGGCACGGCGCGAATCTTGTTGTAGCGCAGGCGGGCGGCAAGCTGATCGGCATGATCCCGGGACGGGACATAGATGATGGTCGGTCCGGTCGCTTCCCGGCAAAGCTGGACGACGCGCTCGCGCTTGGCGTTGAGGTCCCGGTGCTTCTCAACTGAGTAGAAGAGGTTTTCGCGGAAGGCCGATGTGCGGATGATGGTGAACGAGCGCGAGAGGACCGTTCCGATCTGGTGAGCCATCTCGGCGGTCGCGGTCGCGGTGATTGCCAGCGTCGGCGGATCGCCAAGTTCCTCGAGCGCTCGGGTCAGGAAGAAGTAGTCGGGCCGGAAGTCGTGTCCCCACATCGAGACGCAGTGGGCCTCGTCGATCACGACCAGGCGAACGCCGCCCGCCCGGATCGCGTCAAGGAACTGGGGTTGCCGGAACCGTTCGGGTGCGGCATAGACCAGGCGAAACTCTCCGCGGCGCACGCCGGAGAGCCGTCGTTCCTGCTCGTTCAAATCGAGCGTGCTGTTGATGTAGGTCGACTGGGAACGAAGCGGTTCGGGCAAGTTGGTGAGTTGGTCATGCATCAGAGCAATCAGCGGCGAGACGACCACGACCGGACCATCGAGCAGCAGCGCCGGGATCTGGAAGGTGAGCGACTTGCCGGCCCCGGTCGGCATGATTGCCAGCGTATCGAGCCCATCGAGGCAACGCTGGATGACTTCAGCCTGGCCCGGGCGGAGCTCGTCGTAACCGAAAACGTCGCGGAGCGTGTCGAGGACGCGGGGGTCGGTACCTTCCGGCTCGGGCGCGATCAGGACGGGATCCGGTTCCGCCTCTGGCTCGGCGAACGCCTCGTTCAACTCCGCTACCAACGTTTTGGCAATGCCGTTTGACGGGGGCGCGGTCAGACGATCGGCAATTGTCGCCAGCTCCCGATCGCCGATCCGATCAATCTCCGCCCGGACCTTTGCCAGATCGCCCTGGGCGACCCGTGTGCCGAATCGATTCTCCGCGTCGAGCACATGGCGTCGGGCGCTCATCCGATCCCCGTTGATCAAGGCAATCCGCGCCATGGCCAGTGCAGGACGCGAGCTGCGTGTCGACGCGGTCAGGAGCGTAGCCGCGATGGCCTGAGCTTCGTCGATTCGGTCGCGTGCGATCGCGATTTCGCAGCGCATCATCTCGATCGTCATGTCCGATTCCGAGAGCCGTCCCAGCTCGCGATCAATCTCGGCCAGGCGATCGAGACGGTTGGGCGTATCGGTTTCGAGCAATTGAGTCGCGAGCCTGATCCAGGCTGTGCTATCGGGATAGCGCGCGCAGCGGAGCTCGCGGGTGAGGAGGGCCTCGGCCGATCGTCCTTCTGTCTCGAAGAGATCCGCGCGGCTGTCCAGGATTGTGCCGGTTTCGCCGGTGCGCTCGGTCAGAGTTTCGAGCACGCGGCGGGCATCGGCGATTCGGTGATCGCGGCGCAGGTGGCCGAACAGGAGCCGGAGTGTCTTCTCCGGGATATCGGCAAGTCGGGCAAGGGCCAGGTCAATCAGCGCGCGGTCGTCCATTACCCCTCAATCTGAGAACGCATGTTCGTCTTTCGCTCATAATACCGCAGGTGGCAGCTCCGTCGCAGGGTTGTCGCCCGGCGGTCGAAATGACAGGATAGACGGCAGCAGGAGCGAGGCGGCACGATGCAGGCCGGAATGATGACAACCCTGGAGCGCATGCGCTGGGCAACCTACGGGCTCGTTGCCGGACTTGTCGTCGGCTTGTTCCTGGGCTGGATGTTCCACGGCTTCGTAGGCATGATCGTCCGACTCGTGATCATCGCTATCATCCTCGCACCGTTCGTGGTCGCGCTGATCTTCTGGCTCAAGGTCTCGAACAAGAATCGGATGGACCGGGCCGATTCCGGCATCCAGGAAGCCGAATGGCACGACCTCAATACCCCGGGCTAGGGCGACTGTTGCGGTCAAATCCGACCGCTTGGCCCGGAAAATGCGCTAAACTCGATTGGCCCGCGTCCGCCGACACGGGTACGTGAATCGCCACGCATCGGAGTACTCCATCTATGCCCATTGATTTCACTCGCGAGGAGATTCGCGAGGGGTTGAAGCAAGTTTATGATCCGGAGATCGGCATCAATATCGTCGATCTCGGCCTTGTCTATGACGCAGATATCGCTGACAACGGCGATGTCCTGGTGACCATGACCCTGACGTCGCTCGGCTGTCCGCTCGGCCCGGTCATCGTCCAGGAAGTCCAGGGCGCGCTCGGCGACTTCCCCGGGATCGGCGAAGTCGACGTCAAGCTCGTCTGGAGTCCGCCATGGTCGCCCGACATGATGAGCGAGGACGCTAAAGACGAACTCGGCATCTGGTAGCAGATGCCGCCCATGGTGGCCAGGCGGATGAGCCGGCGGCGCATTGGCCTGGTCATCGCGGCCATTGCGATCGTAGCGACGATTGGGGCGTGCTCGACGGGCGCGCCCTCTATCGATCAACCGCCGACGACCATCCCGGCGCCCACAGTCACGGCCGCCGGCTAAGCCCCTTCCAGAAATACGCGCATCGCTTCCAGAAATTGCTCTGTGCTCTCGCGGTGGAGCGAATGAGAACCGCCCGGGATCCGTACGGCCCCGAAGTTAGGTCCGAGTGACGCGAATCGGGTCGCGCCGGCCGCCGGGACGAGTCCGCCGCTCTCGAAGTCACCGTGGATCAGGAGAATCGGCGATGTGATGGATCCGAGGCCAGCCAGGTAGTCGATCCGCTCGCCGCGCATCGCCAAATCGACCATTTCCGAGAAGACCGCCGGGTGCGTGGAGGTGATGACCTCCGCACGCCGCTCCCGGTCGTCGTCGCTCCAGTGCGGAAACTCCTGCCGGTAGTACGCCATCACGTCCTCGACTGACATGGCCGCAAGCTGGGACCAGCCTTCGAGCATTGGTGCGCGCTCGACTCCCCCGCTCAGGGGCATGTCTTCGAGCACGATCGCGCTGGCTTGAGCCGGGTGGCGCTTGGCCCAGGTGATCGCGGTCAGGCCACCGAGCGAGTGGCCGACGATCAGCGGATGCGGCTCGCCGCTCCAGGCAATGATGCGCTCCAGGTCGTCGGCATAGTCGGAGAGGTGATATCCCTGTTCGGGTTGGCCCGATTGCCCGTGACCGCGCAGGTCCGGGATGACCAATCGGTAAAGATCGGCAAGCCGGGTCATAACCGGCATCCAGCTCATGCCACTGCTGCCGATGCCGTGGAGCAGGATCATCGTCGGTCCGGCTCCGATCGTGGCCACGGCGATGTCCTGTCCGCCGCCGGCGATGACGGATCGTCTCAGGGATCGGGTCTGCTCGGTCACGATGATCTCCGCGCGGTGGGACAAAAAGACGCGCATTTGTGCGCCAATCACGGCAGGGTTTATCGCTGGAGAGTACCATTGCCGGTGCGTGTGGAAGATGCCGGCGCTGCTTCAGGCTGGCATTCGGGCGGGAAGGCGGAGGAGTGCCTCGGTGAACCTAAGCATTCGGCGATCGCTGTCGGTACTGGCAATGACCTTGCTTCTGACAGGGACACTGGCGGCGTGCGGAACGGAATCGCAAAAAGTCGAGCCAACCGTAACCCGGGTAGATGTGGCCGGCGCACCCCCGACGCGCACTCCAACCGTTGCCGGTGGGGAAACTCCAGCGCCGAGTGGCGGCGCGAGTTCCACGGCTCCTGCCACTGGCGGGCAGACCGGCGGCCAGGCGACGACTTTCGAAGTCGACATGCAGGATTCGTTGAGCTTCCAGCCTTCCGAGCTCACCATCCCGGCCAACACGGACGTGACGATTCATGCCGTGAACTCGGGCGCCCTCCCGCATACATTCACGATCAAGGACGTAGCCGATACGGGCGAGGTTGCCGGCGGCGCGAGTGCGGATGTCAAGGTCAACCTGCCGCCCGGTGAGTATGAGTTCCACTGTGCCATTCCGGGCCATACCGAAGCGGGCATGGTCGGCACCCTGAAGGTGGTCGAAGGCGGTGGACAGCCCGCTGCCCAGGCATCGCCGACTGCTCCTGCCGGCGGCGGACAGGCCGCGGCGCCGTCGGGTCCGGTCGAGGTAGACATGGTCGACCTTGCCTTCCAACCGACGGAGATCACTATCGCCGCCAACACGGATGTCGTAATCAAGGCGGTCAATAAGGGCGCTTTACCGCACACCTTCACGATCCCGGACGTGGCCGATACCGGTGAGGTGGCTGCAGGTTCCAGCGCGGAGGTGACGGTAAACCTGCCACCGGGCGACTACACCTTTGATTGTTCCATTCCGGGCCACAAGGAAGCCGGCATGGTCGGAACGCTGAGGGTTGTCGAGGGTGGAGCGGCGCCGGGCGGCGCGGCGACGCCTGCGCAAGCTGCCGCGTCTCCGGCAGCAAGCCCAGTGGAAGCATCCCCGGCAGCCGCCAGCCCAGCAGTCGGTGGTGGTGCGGCCGAACTCCCGACAACGTATGAGGTCGACATGGTCGATCTCGCGTTCCAGCCGACCGACCTGACCATCCCGGCGAACACCGACGTCACGATCAAGGCCGTGAACAAGGGCGCGCTCCCGCACACCTTCACGATTCCCGATGTGGCGGATACGGGTGAGGTTGCCAGCGGTTCAAGTGCTGAAGTCAAGGTCAATCTTCCGCCGGGTGAGTACACGTTCGACTGCGCCGTGCCCGGTCACAAGGAAGCGGGCATGGTCGGCAAGATAACCGTTGTCGCCGGCGGCGGGGCAGCAGCCGGCCCGGCTACACCTGCCGAAGCAACACCGGCTGTTGCAACACCGGCTGCGGCCGGTGGAGCGGCGGAGCTCCCGACGAGCCTCGAGATCGACATGGTCGACCTTGCCTTCCAGCCGACCGATCTGACGATTCCGGCCAATACCGATGTCACGATCAAGGCGGTCAACAAGGGTGCCTTGCCGCATACTTTCACAATCACTGGGGTGGAGGACACCGGTGAGGTGGCCGCCGGCTCCAGCGCCGAGGTAAAGCTCAATCTCCCGGCCGGAACCTACCAGTTCGATTGCGTCGTGCCTGGTCACAAGGAGGCCGGCATGGTGGGCACGCTGACCGTGGTCGAAAGCGGCGGTGCGGCTCCTGCGGCGAGTCCGGCCGCCAGTCCGCAAGCGAGCCCGATCGCGACCGAGGTCAATCTCGACATGGTCGAGTTGCGGTTCATTCCGGACACTCTCGAGATTCCGGCCAATGTCGATGTCCAGGTCAACCTGTCCAACAGCGGCAACTTGCCGCACAACTTCTCGATCAAGGACAAGGACATCTCGGTCGATCTCGCAGCCGGCGACAAGACCAGCTTCACGCTGAACCTGCCCGCGGGCACGTACGACTTCTTCTGCAACGTGCCGGGTCACGAGGGCGCGGGCATGGTCGGCAAGTTGACGGTGGTTGAGGGCGGAGGCGCGACTCCGGTCGCCTCGCCAACCGGCCAATCCGGTGAGGCCGGAGCGACATCAGCGGAAGTTGATATGGTCGATCTGGCCTTCCAGCCGACGGAAATCACGATCGCCGCGAACACAGATGTCACGATCAACGCGGTCAACAAGGGCGCGTTGCCGCATACCTTCACGATCCCCGACGTCGCGGATACGGGTGAGGTCGCCAGCGGCGAGTCCAAAACGATCACGGTCAATCTTCCGCCAGGCGAATACGCATTCGACTGTGCAGTGCCCGGCCACAAGGAGGCGGGCATGGTCGGAAAACTGATCGTCAAGTAACCGGCACACTTGCTTATGGGCGCGGTCCGGACACTGTCCGGGCCGCGCTTTCGTGTTTGCGGAGCTCGACCTCGAGCCAGAAGCCGTGTCGCCACTCCACTTGCGACTCCGCCTGGCGGACGCGCTCGGCTGCCCGGCTCAGCCGCATGTAGCCATCGCGCGATGGCCGCAACCACCGGAACAGCACGAACCCGCTCAGCCGCATCGTCTCGGAGGCGCCCAGGCCTGACCGGCGCACGGTGGCCAGGGTGAAGTGACGCGGCCCGAACAGGAGTGCCAGGTCCCCTTCGCTGTAATGCCGTCGCCAGCCGATATCGGCGGTCTCGAACGGCCGCAAGCCGCGCTTTGAGATGTCGACCAGGTAGCGGTGCATGTTGAATGCGTCGAGCACGGCCAGTGGTCCTTTCGCCGGTACCGTGAGCCGCACCCTGCCGCCCGGGGCGGTGATCCGCGCCAGCTCGTTGGCCAACCCCTCGTCGTTCCGAACATAGGCAAATACAGAGTCGCAGTCGACAACATCGAATTCGCCGTCAGCGAAGGGCAACTGATCGGCCGGTGCAGACACGGAACGGCCGGCCGTATCGCAGCGGAGCGGTCGGTCTTCCTCGCGCGGCTCGCCACGCGGTCGGCCCGCGCGCGGTTTTGGCCGATGCCATCGCCAGTCGAGGCCGATCCGCAGACAACGCGGTGAGTCGATAGGGGAGGAGGGGTTCGTCATATCGCACCTATAATCGGGGCAGCGGCTCAGAACTGCCAATGCACGTGTCGCGCCCGGAGTTTCATCAGGTGTTCTCGCTCCATCCCGTCACCGTCACCGACGTTGCCGAATTCCTTGAAGGTGCGGAGCGTGGCGACAATGTGCTCGGTGCTCACGCCCTCGAGTTGCTGCGCGGGGGCGATTCCCGCGGGCCGGATCAACTGGGACAGGCGCTGACCACATTTCTTGCTGATCGTCATCCGATCTTCGTGCTGACCGAGATCAGCCTTACCAATTGGGAAGCGCAAATCGACCGCGGGATCGGGATGATGATGCGTCCTCCGGCGCGGCTGTTCATCGATGCCGGCATGGAGCGGCCGCTGGCCCAGCAGATGTCGATCAGGCTGGACCACAATGCCGGTAGCATGGCCGGCGCCTTCGTGCCGGCGCACCTCGTTGGGCAGTTCGACGGGATGTTGGAGGAGCGGCTCCAGAGGCACCTCCGGCGGTTGCGCGAGGCGGAGTTGGATCCGATCGCCAATGTGGGTCTACTGCTACAGGCGGTGGCATTCGCCAAGTCCAACGGCACCGGCCTGATCGAGGCGACCGGCGTGGTGGACGCGCTGGATCCCGGGACGCCGGTGGTTTTTGCGGATCGGAACCGACTGCCGAAGGACCTCCGCACGCGCCTGGAGGCGGCGGCCAAGCCTCCGAAGAAGCCTGGTCTCCTCGCCCGGATGTTCGGCGGGCGGTCCGAATCGAGCGCCAACGGCACAGAACATCGCATTCCGCCCCCAGACGATCCCGCGGTCTGAAAACCTGCTCGGCATCGCTGATTTCCCGGTCGGAAACCGCGTCGGAAGGCCGTCTGACCTTGACACGGTCCGTGTAAAGTTGCTATCCTTTTTTCGTGTTAGCACTCTTCGCGAGAGAGTGCTAAGCAGGATAGTGATTGGTCAGGATGAACCAGGAACTGAGTCAAGTCCAGTCTAGCGAGCCCGTTCTCTCAAAGCGCCAGCGCGACATCTTGCGCATGGTGATCTTTGATTACGTGCAAGCGGGTCGAGCGGTCGCGTCACGGACGTTGGTCGAGCGATATCGCATGCCCTTCTCGTCGGCCACCATCCGGAATGAGATGGCGGTCCTCGAGGAGTTCGGGCTGCTTCAGGTCCTGCATACATCTGGCGGCCGCGTGCCGACTGACGCCGGCTATCGCTATTACGTCCATCACCTGATGGGCAATATCGAGCTCCCTGCCGGCGATCAGATCATGATCCGGCACCAGTTCCAGCAAGCGGCCGATCGCCTGGATGCCTGGATCGAGTTGGCGGCAACGGTGCTGGCCTCGACGAGCGGCAACGTGTCGCTGGTTACCGCGCCGCGGACCGTGATTCCCCGCCTGCGCCACTTCGAGCTGATTCAGCTCCAGCCAACTGTAGCCTTGATCGTCCTGGTCACCTTTGAGAGCGCCGTCCGTCAGTCCATGATTCATCTGCCGGACGAGACGACTCAGGATGCGTTATCTCGCTTGGCCGATGGGCTCGCGCCGGAGCTGCGCGGTCTGACCGCGGACGAAGTCGAGAGCCGAATTCCCGGCTCGGATGCAATGGCACGGGTCGTCCTCGGCCAGGTCGCGGCCATGCTCAGGCAGTTCGAATCCGCCGAGCAAGTCGAGATTCGACATTCGGGTCTCGAGCATATGGTGGGTCAGCCCGACGTGGCTGATCTGGATCTGCAGATGATGATGGGTCTGGTCAGCTCGGGTGGATTAATGTCTGCCCTGTTGCCACAGATTTCGACCGGCGGTGACGTCCAGGTCTTTATCGGCAGCGACGACCTGCCGCACGGCCTGCAGCGGTTTGGCGTCGTGCTTTCGCCATACGGCATTGCGGATGTCATGACCGGCGTGCTTGGCGTGCTCGGACCGACCCGGATGTCGTATTGGCGCACGATTTCCACGGTCAGGTACATGGCGCGGTTGATGAGCGACCTGATGGTCGAGCTCAACCCGCGCATTGAATGAGGGCGTACTGATGAAGGAGGACATGTTGGTACAGGACACGAACGTCGTGGACGAGCAAGAGGAGGGCACAACCTCGGACCAGCCTACGATCGAATCGCTGACTGCTGAGCGTGACCAATTGGTTGAACAGCTTCAGCGAAGCGTTGCCGAGTTCCGGAACTACCGGCGGCGGACGGACGAGCAGCGTTCGGAGCTGCGATCGCTCGCGACCCGGGACGTGATGCTTTCGGTGCTGCCGCTGGTCGACGATCTCGTCCGCGCATCCGCAAACATCCCGGAAGACAAGCAACTGGACGGATTGCGGGAGGGATTGGGCGCAATCGAGCGCAAATTCCTGAACATCCTCGAGCGCAACGGCGTGACGCCGGTAGGAGCGGTTGGAGAGCCATTCGATCCGGCGTTTCACGAAGCGGTGGCCACTGACGAGAGCGGCGATCGCTCCCACATCGTGGAGGTCTACCAGACAGGATATCGACAGGGAGATTTCGCACTGCGCCCAGCCATGGTCAAGGTGGGTGCCGAACCCAAATTTCAGGCATAGAGACCAACGGCGATTGAGACAGGTCTAGTAAAGAGAAGGAAATCAGAGCGATGGCACGAATGATTGGTATCGACCTCGGAACGACCAACTCGGTGATGGCCACCATTGAAGGTGGCGAGCCAGTCGTCATTCCGAACGCGGAAGGTGAGCGTCTCACCCCGTCGGTGGTGGCGGTCAGCTCGCAGGGCGAGCGGCTGGTCGGCCGGTTTGCCCGGCGCCAGGCGGTCACCAACCCGGAGAACACGGTGTTCTCGATCAAGCGGTTCATGGGCCGCAAGTTCAGCGATCCGCATGTCCAGAAGGACCTCTCGCTGATTCCATACAAGGTGCGCGAGGCGTCGAACGGCGGCATCGAGGTCAAGATCGGCGATCGCTGGTACAGCCCACCGGAAATCTCGGCCATGATCCTGCAGAAGATGAAGGCCGATGCCGAGGCGTACCTCGGTGATAAGGTCGATCGCGCCGTGGTTACCGTCCCAGCCTATTTCGACAACAGCCAGCGCGAGGCCACCAAGGATGCCGGCAAGATCGCCGGCCTGACAGTCGAGCGGATCATCAACGAGCCGACCGCCTCTGCCCTGGCCTATGGTCTCGACAAGAAGCATGACGAGAAGGTCGCTGTCTACGACCTCGGTGGCGGCACCTACGACATCTCGATCCTCGACCTCTCCGAAGGCGTCTTCCAGGTGCTCTCCACGAACGGTGATACCCACCTCGGTGGTGACGATTTCGACCAGGTGATCATCGATTTCCTGGCGGATGAGTTCAAGAAGCAGGAAGGCATCGACCTCCGCAAGGACCGGATGGCCCTGCAGCGGCTCAAGGAAGCCGCCGAGAAGGCGAAGATCGAGCTCTCCACACTGGAGCAGACTGAGGTCAACCTGCCGTTCATCACGGCCGACGCGAGCGGTCCGAAGCACCTCAACCTGACCATGACCCGCTCCAAGCTCGAGCAGCTGGTGAACCCGCTGATTGAGCGGACCGGTCCGCCGATGCAGGCTGCGCTCAAGGATGCGGGCCTGTCGAAGGGCGAGGTCGATGAGACGGTGCTGGTCGGTGGCCAGACCCGGATGCCTGCCGTGCAGCGCAAGGTACAGAGCTACTTCGGCAAGGAGCCGCACAAGGGCATCAACCCGGATGAGGTTGTCGCGATCGGCGCCGCGATTCAGGGCGGCGTGCTTGGCGGCGAAGTCAAGGACATTCTGCTCCTGGACGTCACGCCGCTGACGCTGTCGATCGAAACGCTGGGCGGCGTCGCCACTCCGCTGATCGAGCGCAACACGACGATCCCGACCCGCAAGGGCGAGGTCTTCTCGACGGCCGAGGACAACCAGC
>DASQCG010000459.1:0-6227 GCA_035634825.1 Thermomicrobiales bacterium
GGCGCCGATGACGACCGCGATGCTCAACAGCGTCGAGGACTCCAAGAGCGGCATCGCCTCGGCGGTGAACGGCGCGATCCGCGAGATCGGCACCGCCTTCAGCATCGCCCTGCTTGGCACGATCGCGACCCGCAAGTACCAGGCGGAGTTCCGCGGTTCGTCCGATATTCAGGCGCTGCGGGCGGACAGCGGGAATACGTTCCTGCAGAAGACGCTCGACACGATCGGGTCGGGAGCCGGCTTTGGCGGCAACGTCATCCGAGCACTGCCGGGGACTGAGCAGCTCGGCAACGCCGTGGCAACGATCCAGCGCGATAGCGGCATCGCCTTCGTCGCCGGGATGGAGCGCGCGATCATCATCGGCTCAGTGGCCCTGATGGCCGGCAGCGTCCTCTCGTACTTCCTGATCTCGGATGAGGCGCACGCGCCAGTGGAAGCGCCGGAAACGGTCAGCGGGACTGCTGGGGAGACGGCCCCAATCGGACCCGTCCCGTCCCCCGCGGACTAAATCCCCGCACGTCCAACGGAGTCGGCCAGAGCTCTGGCCGACTCCGTGAGTTGACCGAGGGACGCCCACGAGGCGTCCGGCAGCTCCCGGTAGATCTGGTCGGCCAGCGTGGTCACATCGGCTGCGCGGTCGGCCAGATCCTGTTTGAAGGCGGGCGAATCCGGCTCAGCCAGGATCATCGTTACCGCGCTGATCAGGTTCGCGATCCGCTCGGTCAGGATCGGATTCTCCATCCAGGCATCGCCGGCGCCCTCGCCGAGCGCGATCACAAGACGCTGGAGCGAAGCGACTACCGGCTCCAGCCGCCGGTCGGTCTCATGGAATGTGGTCAGTTGGGCGCGTTGCCGCCCAGCCAGCACGTTGTACTTCAGGCTCTCCTCGGCGTTCGAGAGCGATTCGTCGGTTGTGCGCAGGTCCGTTTCCAGACGTGTGATCGCGTCCGAAAGCATCGCTGCCTCGTCGGCAGAGATGCCATCGACGACCATCGTCCCGAGCTGGTCCATCAGGTCGATCAGGCGATTGCTGAGCGCGACGACTGCCCGTTGCGCCGACGGGACGAAGATGGGCGGCGCGAAGATGCTGTTGACGGCCAGGCCGATCGCCGTGCCGATCAGCGTATCGGCCAGGAAGATCAGCGCGTAGACGCTCCGCTCCTCGGCGGTCGAGCGGACCACCATCACGACGATCGCCGTGCCCGCGACCTGGACCATGCCGTCCGACTTCAGGTTCAATCGCAACCCGATCACCAGCGAGAACAGGATGACGAGCCCGACCGACCAGGCATGGACGCCGAGGAACTCCGCGGCCAGGAAGGCCATCGCGATGCCAAGACCGATCCCTGCCAGCCGCTGCCAGGCCGACCGAATCGATTTCAGGATGGTCAGGTCCATCGTGTAGACGGCCGTCAGGGCGGCCACGAAGGGCGCGTTTTCGCGGGGGAGCTGGGCGGCGACCAGCCAGGCAAGCGTCGCGGCCAGCGCGCTTTTGACAATGCGCTCGCCGATTCCGAGCCGGCTGAGCTCGTCCAGGGCGCGGCGCAGCGGGCCCTCCGTCGCGGTGAGTTGCGCCGTCAGGGACTGAAGCTGGCGCTGGGTGCGGCGGTTGAGCGTGCTCACGCCCGGATATCGCCGGACTCGATGGCGTCGTCGAGCTCCTTGGCCATGCGCTCCGTCATTGCCAGCACTTCTCCGGCGTAGAGCCAACCCCGGTCCGCACGCGCTTGCCAGTACGCGAGCATGGCTTCGTGGAGATCGGATGTTGGAGCCAGATTTGGCCGGATGTTGGCCGGCCCACCGCCGACGCGGCGAACCAGCGCGGCATTGCGCCCGAGGAGATCGGCCAGGGAACGGCCGAATTGGTCGGGCTGCATCCAGTCGGCTGCGTTCTCCTCGAAGGCGGTGACCATCGAGCGAGCCAGAACACGGGTCTGGATCGCGCCGTGCTCGAGTGCGCGGCTGGCGTTGCGGAGACGGGCCATCTCATCGTGCCGACCGCGCGCGAATCGGTTGTACCGCAAGCTCTGCTCGGCCTGACCCAAGGCGACGTTCGCGGCGGCGAGCGAGTTCGCCAGGGCCCGGGCGCTCTTGAGGTGCGTCTCGGCCCGCGCGCGCGTCATGCCGGAACGGAGGCTCACCGCCAGGTCGGCCAGGGCCAGCGACAGATCCTGCGCCATTCGCTCGATTGCCTTGCTGGCCGGGGCGATGTGGATCGGCGGGACGACCAGCCAATTCAGCGCGAGTGCCACCGATGCGCCGATGATCGAGTCGAGGATGCGGCGAAACGCGTACTCGAACGTGCCGGTCACACTCCCGGCCAGGAGCACGATCAACGCCGAAACCGCGACTTGCTGCACGGCCTGCTGGCCGAGGCGAAGCTGGATCCCGACTGCCAAAGAAATCAGCACGACCAGGCTGACGGACCAGGCATGGACGCCGAAGAGCGCGAAGGATGCGACGGCTACGATCACGCCGATCGCGATGCCGATGTTGCGCTGGATGGCGAGGTCGATCGATTGCGCGATCGTCAGCTGCATGAGCAGGACGGCGCTGAGCGGGGCGAGATACGGATGATCGTTGCCGGGAATCAGGAGGGCCAGCTGCCATGAAAGTCCCGCCGCCAGCGCCGTCTTGAGGACACGCTCACCCAGCCCGAACCGCCGCATCTGCCGGATCAACTGCGACAGCAGCAGGTCGGACTCAGGTCCCGGTTTCGGGGCAGGAGGCATCCGGTTCAGTGGCGTTATCCTCGGGTCATGCCGGCCATCACGACGTTCGTGATCATCATCAACCGATCGTTCCATTCATCGTAGCCGGTATTGAGGTGCAGGTTGGAAACGAAGGCGAACGCGACGTCGTAGGTCGGGTCGACCAGCACCATGCATCCGGTCGCGCCGGGATGGCCAAAGGCCGCGGGCGAGCAAAGCTCCGGGAAGCCCATCCGGCCCTTGAGCATGAAACCAAGGCCCCAGGCGCGCACGGCCGGCGACATCGGCGCGGTCACCGCGTCGGGGAAGTCGTAGCCGGTCTGGTCGGTGACCATGGTCGTGGTCGCCACGCGGGAGAAGAGCGATCGGGACCGGTTCGGTTCGAACAACAGCGCGAACTGGAGCAAGTCGCGGGCGCTGGCGATGGTCCCGAAGGCAGGATGGGCGAGGTTGCGCGCGTGGGCCGAGTTGTACATCGCGCCGTCGGTGTCTTCGGCGAGCGGGCCGACGATGTGGGCGATCCGCTGATACTCGGTTTCCGGTGGCGGCATGTAGGTGTCGAGCAGATGACCGGGGTCGATCACGCGGCTGCGGACCAGATCGGGGAAGGAGAGATCCATCGCCTTCGCGCACATCAGACCGGCCAGGCCGATCCCGTAGTCGCTGTAGGACTGATCGGTGCCCGGCGCGAAGAGCAGGTCGCCCTCGTACGACTCCCACACCATCTCGTCGAGCGAGATTTTCGCGGCCAGGCGTTCGGCCATCTGGTCCGATTCGTAGGGGAGGCCGGAGGTGTGCGTCAGGAGGTGGCGGAGCGTGATCTTGTCGCGGCCGCCTTGCGTGAACTTGGGAAAGATCGAGGAGGCCTTGGTGCTGAGGGCGATCCGGCCTTCCTCGATCGCGGCCATGCAGCCGGCGGCAGCGTACAGCTTGGAGATCGACGCCAGGGGCCAAAGGGTGTCGGCGTCGGCCGGGCGGTCCGGCCGTGCCATGCCGGCGTAGTACTCGCCGACGATCTCGCCATGCTCCGCGACGACCAAGCCGGCGCCCGGCACGCCCTCGCCGATGAACCGATCAACAAGCTCAATCGCCGCATCCAACCGATCCACTGAAATCATTGCCCCATCCATCACGTCCGACCGATAGCGGGGCAATTATCAATGAGGCGGGACGTGGCCGGAGGCGCATGGATTTCAGCGGACGGCGCGAACCTCGCGCGACCGGAATCTGACCTCAGGCGGTCCGAATCAGACCTGTGTCGTAATGATGTTCAGCAGCACGACCATGGTCAGCGCGACTGCGATCACATCAACCAGCCGCCGCTGCGCCTGCAGCCGGCAGATGATCGATCGGCTGTGCAACGGCCCGATCTTGCAATCGATCGGCAAAGCCGTCGACACGATCAACCATGAGGCGATCGTGATGCCGATGGCGGCAATGATCATGGTGCTCGCGGATGCGCCGGTCGTCGACCAGAGGATCGCGGCAATCATCATGACCGCCGTCGCACCGACCGTGCCAACCATGAGGCGGGCGGTGACCGGTCGTTCCTCTACGAAAGCCTCTATGTCATCGAAAATGTCGAATGTTCGGTCCATCGTTGACCGTCCTTTCGAGGTGAGGGGTAGTGGGGCCTGGACCGGGCAGAGATCGTCCCGTTCCAATCGGCGAACCATTCGCACCCCTGTATGGTTCGCGCATGTCCACATTACGATTTGGGTCAAGCGTTGGTTGGTCAGAAATCACCAGATTCGTTGTCGGGGCTACCGATTGGACCGAAGGAGCGGCGGAGGATCAATGAGCGACCTGTTTGCGTTCGACGGCGAGATGCAGCGGCTGCTGGGGCGGGCGGTTCAGCACGCCGAGACAAGGATTTCTCATGAGGTCGAGTCGCTGCAATCGCCGCCCGATCCCGCCGCGATTTTCGGATTGCTGAGTGGAGCGATCACGACGAGCGGGATCGGACCTGCCGCGGCCTTCGACCTCTTTGCTGAGGTGATCGCCCCCAATTGCCTGGCGGTCGACAACCCGCGCTTCCTCGCCTTCGTGGCGCATCCGCCGTCGACCGCGGCCCAGATCATGGACATGGCGCTCTCGGCATCGTCGATCTTTGGTACGTCGTGGCTGGAAGCGGCCGGGGCGACCGTGGCCGAGAATCAGGCCCTGCGCTGGCTGGCCGATCTGGTCGGACTCCCCGAGGGCGCCGGTGGAGTTTTCCTGAGCGGTGCGACGATTGCCAACCTCAACGCACTGGCCGCGGCCCGGGCGCGGTGGCGGGCGAGGCATCCGGACCATGATCGCCGCCTCGGTGTCGCGATGACATATGAGGCGCACGCCTCCGCGAAGATGGTTGCGCGCGTGCTCGACCTCGAGATCGTTCCGGTCGAGGGTGATGCATGCGGCCGGTTGACCGGCCCCAACCTCGAGCTGGCCCTGGCAAGCGCGACGATCGACGTCTGCGCGGTCGTCGCGACGGGCGGCATCACGAATGTCGGTGTCGTCGACGATTTGGCCGGTGTGGCGGACGTCTGCGCCGCGCGCGAACTCTGGTTCCACGTCGACGCGGCCTACGGCGGCGCGGCCCTGGCGGTGGCGGAGACCAGGCCTCTCTTTGCCGGGATCGAGCGCGCCGACTCGGTCGTGATCGATCCGCACAAGTGGCTCTTCGCGCCGCTCGATTGCTCCGCCCTCCTATATAAGGAACCAGCCCACGCCCGCGCCGCCTTTACCCAGCACGCCGATTACATCGCCGCCTTCCAGGAGGTCGGCGACTGGAACCCCGGCGACTACGGGATTCACCTGACGAGGCGTGCCCGCGGCCTGCCATTCTGGTTCACGCTGGCGACGTACGGGACGGACGCGGTCTCGGCGGCGGTCAGGTACAGCATCGACCTGGCGAAGGCGACCGCCAGGCTGATCGAGCATCGGCCAGAGTTGGCCTTGCTGATGGAGCCGGAGCTCTCAGTCGTCGTCTTCACGCGCGAGGGCTGGACGATGCCCGATTACCGGTCGTGGTCCGATCGCCTGCTGGCCGACGGCACCGCCTTCGTCCTGCCCACGCAAGTCAACAACCAGCCCGCTCTCCGCTTCTGCTTCGTCAACCCTAGGACGACGATCGAAGACGTGGAGCTGATCCTCGACACGTTGTGACGCAGGTGTGGGCTGGTTACGACGTAGCGCGGTGCGGGAGCCCCGCGCCCGCATCACGAACTCCCCGTTGTATGCATCAATGGCGGCAAGTATTTCTTTGCATGTGAAGGCGCCCGGGGATCAACGCTGCGCGGGGCTTCTGCACCGCGCTGCGTGCCCGGAGTCCGCTTGGGGTGGCGGATGGCAATCCCAAATGGACCAACGGCTCGCCTCGCGACTGCTCGCCTCTCGTGTAGCATTGCCATGCTCCGCTTGGATCCACGATTGAGGTTGGTTCCCTGATCGATGCACTGGTTCGATGACATCGCGCGCTGGTACCTGGTCTCGCTGGCCGCGAGTCTTTGCGCTGCGCCGTTTACCGCGTGG
>DASQCG010000460.1:0-2339 GCA_035634825.1 Thermomicrobiales bacterium
CGACCGCCGTCAACGCCTTGCTGATCTCGGCCGAGTTCGGCAGCGACGCCCGCAAGGCCGCCCGGGTCGTTGTCCTCTCCAGCCTCGTCTGCTTCGCCACAATCCCGATCGTAATGGCCCTGATGGGCATCGACTAGGCGATCACGGAACCATCGGAGGAAGACCGCGCCGGGCCAAGGCGTCCTTGATCACCCGGATCGCCTTGGGTCCCATCCCGTGTAGCGTGAGCAGGGCTGACTCGCTTGCGCCGGACAGATCTTCGAGTCGGGAGAATCCGGCTGCAGTCAGCGCCCGGATTGCCGGCTGCGAGACTCCCTTCGGCCAGGTCGCCCCCTCTTGGGTCACGCGAGGACTTCGGGATTGACGCAGTGCGGCGGCGTGGTTCCGTTCAGCACCGCCAGGCAGTTCTCGACCGCCATCTGCGCCATCTCATTCCGCGTCACGATCGTCGCCGAGGCGATGTGCGGCACCACGGTGCAATTCGGCATCGAGACCAGCGGGTGATCGGCCGGCAGCGGCTCGGGATCGGTCACATCCAGTCCGGCCGCCCAGATCGTCCCGTCTCGCAGCGCATCGACCAGCGCGTTGGTGTCGACGATCGGTCCTCGCGCCGCGTTGATCAGGATCGCCGACGGCTTCATCATCGCCAATTGGTCGTGGCTGATCATGTGCTGGGTCTCGGGTGTCAGCGTGCTGTGCAGCGAGACGAAATCAGACTCCCGCAGCAACTCCTCGAGACTCGTGAAGGTGACGCCGATCTCCTTCGCCGCCTCCTCATCCTGGTACTCGTCGTGCGCCAGCAAGCGCATTCCGAAACCGGTGCCGCGCCTGGCCATCTCCTTGCCGATCCGGCCGAAGCCGATCACGCCGAGCGTCGCTCCGGTGATCTCCTGGCCGAGTAGGAGCGTCGGCGACCACGTCTCCCACTTGCCATCGCGGACGTAATCGACCGCCTCCTTGGCCCGCCGGGCGGTCATCATCAAGAGCGTGAAGGCCATGTCGGCCGTGGCGTCGGTGAGGACGCCGGGGGTGTTGCAGACCGCTACCTTATGCCGGGTCGCGGCCTGGACATCGATGTTGTCGTAACCGACCGCCAGGTTGCTGATCACCCGGAGCTGCGGCTCGCGCTCGAATACTTCCGCCGTCATCGGCTCGGTCAGCAGCGAGATCACGCCGTCGGCCCCGTGGATCAGCTTGGCGAGCTCTTGCGGGAAGGGCGGTAGCTCGTTCGGCCAGCGGATCACCTGAATCTCGCCACGCCGCTCCGCCTCGTTGAGCATCTGCTCGCCGAGGTCAGGCAGCTTCCGGGTGACGGCGACACGAAACGGCATCTTCGGTTCCTTCCCATCGAGTGATTTCCCAGCCCGGTCAGCATATCGCAACAGAACACAAAAAGTGGTGCGTTGGCCAACAAGAACAAACGCAGACCATATGCCCCGATCGATACCGTCGCACCTGGCTGGGACCTCCATTTGCGAATTTCCCGAACGACGATATCGGTCCCCCAGGGACCCGAAAGGATCACGCTGTGCCTGCCATTGCACACCACTTCGGAACCACGCTCACCAGACGGCAAGTGACGGCCGGAATCGCCGCCGCGGGCGCCGGGCTCGCGCTGGCCCGGTCCGTCTCCTTCGCTCAGGACGCCTCGGGCACACCTGCGGCTGGGAATATCCCAACCGGCGCCGCGGCCTGGACGAAGTTCAACCTGAACGCCGCGAGCAACGACCAATTCCTGACCATCCCCGGAGTCGGCGACAAGATGCTCGACGAATTCAACGAATACAAGCCCTATTCGAGCATCCTCCAGTTCCGCAAGGAGATCGGAAAGTACGTCGACGATTCCGAGGTTTCCGCCTACGAGGCCTATCTGTTCGTGCCGGTCGACCCGAACACCGCCGACTCCGACACGCTCCAGCAGCTCGCGGGCGTCTCGGGCGATGCCGCCGATCAGCTCCTTTCTGCTGTCCCCTATGCCGACGATGCCGCTTTCCTGACCGTGCTTGGCAGCGTTGTCTCCGTCGACTTCGCCGCGCTCGCCCCGCAGTACCTGGCCTCGACCTCGGCCACAACGGCAACCTGGGTCAAGTTCAACCTGAACTCCGCCTCCGACGACCAGTTCCTGACGATCCCGGGTGTAGGCGACAAGATGCACCGGGAGTTCAACGAGTACAAGCCGTACACCTCGATCGGGCAGTTCCGGCAGGAGATCGGCAAGTACGTCGATGATGCCCAGGTCGCTGCGCGGGAGCGATACATCTTTGTTCCGGTCGACCCGGCCAGCGCGGATGAGGCCACGCTTCAGCAGTTGCCGGGTGTATCCGCGGACGATGCCGGCA
>DASQCG010000461.1:0-5249 GCA_035634825.1 Thermomicrobiales bacterium
GGCCGGCGATGCGCCAACGAGATGAGCTCAGCGTGATCGGGGCGGCCGGGTACCGGCTGAACCGTCGCCGCCTGCTCCGGGCCGCCGCCGCATCGGGCATGGCCGCGCTCGGCCTGATTCCGTCGACGATCCGGCCGGGTCGCTTCGTCCGTGCCGATACCACGATCAACGTGCTCGCTCCGCAGTGGCCGCAGGGGCCGAAGGAACAAGCGCTGGCCGAGGAGTGGTCGAAGCAATCCGGCATTGCCGTCACGTTCGACGCGGTCAATTACGCCAATCTCGAGCAGCGGGTGAAGCTGCTGGTCGATGGCGAGAGCACCGATTACGACATCTACGACTATGACAGCCAGTGGATTGGCGGCTTTGTCCAGGCCGGAGCGCTCGAGCGGCTCGACACACCCGATTACCTTGGCGCATCCGGCGTCGCAATCAGGATGGGCGACTTCTTCCCGGAGATCACCAGCCGCCTCTGCCAGTACCCGGCCGCCGAGCCCAACGCCCAGTCCAGCGCACCTTCACCGGTCTACGGTCTGCCATGGTCGCTCAACTGCGAAGTCCTCTGGTACCGCACCGATCTGATGGATGCACCACCCGCAAGCTGGGACGATCTGCGAATACAGGCCAAAGCGCTGACCACGAGCGACGTCTTCGGCTACGCAACCGAAGGCGGCCGCGATGCCGACTGGATCATCTCCGAGTTCGCGCCGATCGCCTGGTCGAACGGCGGGCAACTCTGGGATCCGGCCACCTACACGGCCGATGGCAACCTCAACAGCGGACAAAATGCCGCATCGCTCAAGTTCCTGGCCGACATGGTCAACGGCGACAAGTCGATCGATCCGGCCAGCGCGAACTGGACGATCACGGAGCGTCTCGGCGCTCTTCTGACCGGCAAGGCCGCGATGTGCCTGAACTGGTCGCCCCTCTTTGGCGGCGTCGCCGACGACACGACCGAGTCGCAGGTCGCGGGCAGGGTTGGATATGCCCTCTCGCCGAAAGGCAGCGCAGGACAGGCCGCCCTCTTCGGCTGCCAGGGAACCGGCATCAACGCCTACTCGCAGCACAAGGCCGAGGCATGGCAGTACCTCCAGTTTCTGCAGAGCAAGGAGACGCAAGCCGCGCTGATGGAGGACGCGCCGTCTGGCTTCGTCTCGGCCCGGAACGACCTGCGCGAGACGGCGACGCTGCCGTGGCAGAAGGTCTTCCTCGACTCGATACCGCACCTCAGGGATATCTGGAACCTCCCCGAGTACGCGCAGCTGCTTCAGATCCTGCAGACGGAGCTGAACCTGGCCTATGTCGGCCAAAAGGACCCGCAGAAGGCGCTCGACGATGCCGCGCAGGCCCAGCAACAGGTCCTCGATAGTAGCCCCGGCAATCCGAAGAACGCGACACCGACTGCATAAAGGCACGGTCAGACCAGGCACGCAGGGTCAGCTCGATAGGGTCAGGATCGGCGCATGGTGGCTTCGGCATCGTCCGCGGAAATGAAGATAGGCAGCGTCAGGCGGTCCCGCCTCGGACGCCAGCTGCGCACGTTCCCATGGCTCGCGATCGGGCCGACGGTTCTGCTGCTGGTCTTCCTGACCGTCTTCCCGCTGCTCTATTCGCTTTACCTGAGCCTGCACAACTACCAGCTCGGCGGCGCCAGCGACCTGGTCTGGTTCCAGAATTACGACACGCTGCTGACCGAGGGGCTGTTCTGGCGCAAGCTCTTGTTCACGCTCGAGATCACCTTCTTCGCGGTCGTGATCGAGCTCGGGCTCGGCCTGCTCTGCGCGGTCGTCCTCAGCAAGCGGCTGCCCGGCATGGGCATCTTCGCCATGATCGTCTACATCCCGATGATGATCTCGCCGCTGGTCGTCGCCTATTTCTGGCGGATCATGCTCGATGGCTCGTTCGGCGTGCTGACCTACTTCGCGGATTCGCTCGGTTTCGGCAAGCCCCAATGGACGGTGAACCTGACTTTGGCCAAGGTCTCCCTGATCGCCACCGACGTCTGGCAATGGACGCCGTTCGTCACCCTGCTGATGCTGGCCGGGCTGCAATCGGTTCCCGGACAGCTCTACGAGGCGGCCGCGCTCGACCGTGCCTCGGCCTGGATGGTCTTCACCCGGATCACGCTGCCATTCCTGCGCATCCCCATCCTGCTTACGTTGCTCTTCCGCACGATCGACACGTTCAAGTTCTTCGAGGCGCCGTACATCATCACCCAGGGTGGTCCCGGCGACCTGACCGAATCGCTCTCGCTGATGGCCTACAACACCGGCTTCGAGCAATCGCTGCTCGGCATGGGCGCGGCCATCTCCTGGCTCATGCTGATCGTCATCTATGCGATTGCCTGGTTCCTGGTCAAGGCGCTGACCCACCAGCGGCGGCGCGCCGAAGAGGCGATCATCGATCCGAACGCCCCGGTCATCGGCGCCTCGGGGAGCGTGCTGCGATGAATTACGCCCCGGCCGGACGATCCGCCTTCCAGCGTTTCATCTGGTACTTGCCCGCGCTGGTCATCACGATCATCTTTGCCTTCCCTCTCTACTGGATCCTGCTTACCTCGGTCAAACCGCGTGCCCTGATCCAAGACTACCCGCCCCGCTTCCGGTTCTCGCCGGTTTGGGACAACTACCGGCTGGTCTTCGAATCACCCTATCTGGACGCGATCCGTAACAGTGTGATCATCGCCGTCGGCAGTGCGGTACTCTCGGTGGCGCTGGCCACGCTGACCGCATACGGGCTCTCCCGATACGCATTCCGGTCGAAGGACAACTTGCTCTTCTGGATCCTCTCGCTGCGGATGCTGCCGGCGATCGCGGTGATCATCCCGTATTCGCGCATGGTTCGATGGGTGAATCTCGAGGATACGCACCTCGCCATGATCATGATCTATGCGGTCTTCAACATCTCCTTCTCGGTCTGGCTCCTCAAGGGCTTCTTCGATGAGATCCCCCGCGAGCTGGAAGAAGCGGCGATCATGGATGGCTACGGCCCATGGGCGGTCTTCGGCCGGGTTGCCCTGCCGCTGGTCATCCCCGGCGTCGCGACGGCGCTGGTCTTCAGCATGATCCTCTCCCTGAACGAGTTCATGCTCGCCTTCGTCCTGACACGAACCAGCGCCGTCACCGCGCCAGTCGCCCTGACGAACGTCTTCATCACGACCCTCGGCGTGAACTACGGTGGCATCAGCGCCGCGGCGATGGTGCTGGTCGCGCCGGTGGCGCTGTTCGCGATCCTGGTTCGCCGGCACCTGATTCGCGGCATGAGCTTCGGGCAACTGGGCTGAGATGGCGACACTGACGCTCACCGACCTGAGCCTGACCTATCCCGGAGGCGTCCGTGCCGTCCGCGACATCGACCTGGTCGTCGCGGACGCCGAGTTCTGTGTCGTGCTCGGCCCTTCCGGCTGCGGCAAGTCATCGCTCCTGCGGCTGATCGCCGGTCTCGAGCAGCCGACCAGCGGCATCGTGCGCCTCGACGATCAGGTGATGAACGGCGTCTATCCCGGCGAGCGCGACATCGCGATGGTCTTTCAGCACAACACGCTCTACCCGAACCGGACCGTTCGCGACCACCTCGAGTTCCCGCTGCGGGCTCGCAAGCTTTCCAGCTCGGAGCGATATCGCCGGGTCGCCGATGTCGCGGCAATGCTGCACATGACAGATCTCCTCGACGCGCAGCCGTACCAGCTTTCCGGCGGACAGGCCCAGCGCGCTGCTATCGGCCGGGCCCTGATCCGCCAGCCCCGGCTTTTCCTGCTCGACGAGCCCATGACCAGCCTCGACGCGTCCCTCCGATTCGAGATGCGGACCACGCTCAAGGGGATCCAATCCGAGCTCGGCGTGACCACGATCTACGTGACGCACGACCAAGACGAAGCCTTCACCATGGCCGACCGGATCGTGATCATGAACGAGGGCAGTGTTCTGCAGGATGCCGGCCCGGAGGAGCTGTACGAGCGGCCGAAGAACCTGTTCGTGGCCGGATTTGTCGGCTCCCCGGCCATGAACCTGCTTCGCGGTGCGGTCTACGGCGGCCAGGTCATCGCCGGCGGCTTCGGCCTGCCGACCGGCGCCGCGCCCGTCATCGACGGCCAAAGGGTGGTCGCCGGAGTCCGGCCCGAGGATCTGGTCATCGGCCACGCGACGTCGGGCAGCACGGGCCGGATTGTGGTGGTCGAGCCGCAGGGCGACGAGCGCATTGTCTCGATCGCGCTCAATGACGTCCCCGAGCCGCTGATCTGGAAGGTGCGTGCGCCGAAGCCGAACGGCAGCGGCGAGTACCGGATCGGGCAGCCGGTTGCGATGACGGTCCGCCACGGCTGCCTGCACCTGTTCAACGGCGCGACCGGATCGCGGATCATATGAGGTTCAGCACGCGGTGAGCACGGTCGAGGTCCGCAATCTCAGCATCGCCTTCCCGGAGCGGGTCGTGATCCGGGATTTGAGCTTCACGATCCCGTCGGGCGAGCTCGCCGTCCTGATCGGCCCATCCGGCACCGGCAAGACCACGATCCTGCGCGCGATTACCGGGCAGGTGCCGCTCTCGAGCGGGCAGGTCTTGATCGACGACCGGGATGTGACGCACACCTCGCCGGCCGACCGCGATATCGCGATGGTCTTCCAGAACCTCGCCCTCTATCCGCACATGACCGTCCGCGGCAACTGGGAGTTCCCGCTGCGGGCGCAAAAGCTGCCGAAGGAGGAGATCGAGCGGCGGGTGATCGCAATGGCTGAAACGTTAGAGATGCGCCGCCTGCTGCACCGTTTGCCGCACGAGCTTTCCGGCGGCCAGCGGCAGCGTGTCGCACTTGGCCGGGCGCTCGTGCGCGAGCCGAAGCTCTTCCTCCTCGACGAGCCGCTCGGCGCGCTCGACGCCAAGCTCCGAATCGAGGCGCGCACCGCCTTCAAATCGATCCAGCAGGACCTCGGAGTGACCACGATCTACGTCACGCACGACCAGAACGAGGCACAGGCGCTCGGCTCGCAGATCATCCTGGTCAACAACGGGGTCAGCCAGCAGGTAGGCTCGCCGGAGGAAATCTACGAGCAACCGGCAAACCAGTTCGTGGCCGGATTCTTCGGCACTCCGCCGATGAACTTCCTGGCCGGTCACGCCACGCGCTGCGCCGACGGCATCCTGGTCGAGCGAGGCGAGCTCAGGGTGGAGATCCCGCTCGACCGGTCAGTTGATTTCCCATCGGCTGCGGTCGCGGTCGGGATCCGGCCCGAGTCGATGCATCTTCTGCCCGGATC
>DASQCG010000462.1:0-5758 GCA_035634825.1 Thermomicrobiales bacterium
GGCCTCGCGATAGGTCGCCAGATGCTCCGGCCCAACCTGGTGAAAGGCCGCCCGCCACGCATTCGCGTCGCAGAAGTCGAGGAATTCGGCCACCACTCGCTCGAACGCCGCGTCATCCGGCGCCACTGGATCCCCAAGCGCAACCGCCACCGCCCCGCGCACGCCGTAACAAATCACCGATCGTCGATCCGACCCGAAGAAGTAGACCTTGTCCGGCCAGACCTTGAACTCATCGAGCGAAGACCGGCCGTACCTGGCAATCAGCCGCTCCGCCTCGGCCCGCTCGTGCGGCAACGTCCGCCGTCGCCAGACAACCGGCCGCAGCAGGGCACCGACGGCCACGGTGAGGCTGACTACCCCAACGACCGAGACCGAATCGAGGAACCAGTCGGCATAGCGCGTGTGCGGGTCAAGGTCCGTGCCGCCCAGGTTGAAGAAGAGCAACAGCGTCTCTTCGAGGCTGCGGCCGATCGAGAAGTCGATATTGAACTCGCGCCGGTCCAGCAACCAGAAGCCGAGCGTCCCGTACGCCAGCGCAAATGCCAGGCTGCCGAAGAAGAGCGCGACGCCGCGACGCATCGTCGGTACATCGCTCCGCACCCGGAACCGTCGCCGCGTGATCAGCAGCACGGCCAGGTTGACCCCCGCAATCACCGCCACGATCTGATCATGCCGCTTGAACAGGTGACTGACGATCAGGAAACTGAGCAGCCCGACCGCGCACCACCACGCCACCAACCGCCGCCGCAACAGCGCCAGCGAGAGCGCGATCAGCAGCGCGCCGGACACTAGCGAGAAGGTGCGCGAGACATCATGCGGGTCGAAAAATGCGTAATCCTCGATCCGGTTGAAGCGCGCCGGGATCGTCGGCGCCATCACCGACAGCACGCTGAGCAGACCGGTCGCGCCGGTCATCAGGGCCGGCAAATTGCGCGGCAGCCGGCGCAGATGCTCCTGCGCCCGGATCTGGATCGCGATCCCGACGGCCAGCGGCACCCAGACCTCGCCGAGCCGGTAGAGCAGCGTGGCTCCGAACGCCTCGGCTGTCGGTACCCCGAGCCGCTCGAGCGCGAGGGCCATCGTAATCTCGACGATGCCGATCCCCTGGAAGAGCGGCGCGATCATCAGGAAAAGCGTGCCGATCACATACCCGCCGGCCGCGATCTCCAGCGACGACGGCGCGCCCAGCGAGCGCAGCGCCGTCCAGAGCATCGCGATCCCAAGCAGATCGACGCTGATCGCGATCGCGAAGGGCGCTGCCAGGCCCCGGGCCGGAACCCCTGTCGCGAGGGCCTCGTCGATGAACCCGGTCACCCGGTGCGGCAGTCGTCGCTGTGCCCACAGCGGGATCGATCCCCGCTGCAGCGTTGTCAACCCCACGCCGGACACCACCAGCACCGCCACGACCAGCGCCACCGCGGCAATCAGCACGGTGGTCGACAGCGAGCCGGTGATCGCCAGCCACCCGAACACCGGCACCAGCACGGCAATGAACGACCCATGGCCCAGCAAGCTGAAGAGCATCAGGGCCATCAGCATGATCGGCGTCGTCACGCCGTACCGAGCAAACCGGCGGGCAAAGAGCACCGCCGATGGAGCCGAACCGACCGGGACGACGGTCAGGATCACCTGGCGCTGCAACTGCGCGGATACGACTTCGGGGTAGGGCACCGCGCAGCCGAGCCGGCGTAAGAGCAATTGCAGCTTCAGCCCGTTCAGCGCCTGCGTCAGGATGGAGAAGAGAAGGAGCGCGATCAGCCATTCGAGTTTGGCCGTGCGCAGCTCAGCGCTGATGCTGCCAAGCTCGGATCGCGCGCGCCACAGAAAAATGCCGCTCAGTACGACCAGCGCCGAACCCCAGAGCAACGTCGGAGCCGCGCCGATCAGCCGCCAGACTCTCCGCAGAAGTTGCTCCATGATCCAGGTCGGCTCGCTTTCATGGCGGCTCGGAGAACCGCACAATCCGAACCATAACACCGGGAAATGGCGCGGGCCGGGACGCTTGAAGCGTCCCGGCCCGCCCAGCCACACGATCGGATAAAGCTACGTTCGGTAGAGCGTCTTCTGGATGATCCGGACCAGCGGCGCCGGATCAGCAAATGCGTGCCCGCGCCCAAGCCGGATCGCCTCGGCCACCCGAATATAGGCGAGGCGCCGGGGATCGTCCGGTCCGATCCCTGGCCACTGCCGCTCGATCGCCCGGTTGACGGCCCGAGTGAATGGTCCCCGGTTATCCGCCCGGAACCAGCTATCGACCACTTGCTGCGCCCCGACCAGGATCCTCCCCTCGACCGGAGCCATCGCTCGCCGGACCGCGCTCTGCTTCGGCGTTACCGTCAACATTAATGAACCCCCTTTACCTGCGGACCTTGTGGTCGCTGCCCGCCTTCAATGCCGGCGCCCTGCCACAGCACAAATCGCTTCACGATCAGCGGCGCGAGCACTTCAATCCCCAGGAAAACCGGCCAGAGCCGACCGGCGAAGATGTTGTAGTCGTGGAGCAGCGCGCCCCAGCTCTTGCCGTCGACGAAGTGCCCAAAACCGAACTCGAAGGCGATCGTCGCCGCCAGCCAGGCAATGCCGACCTCGAGCAATCGGTGATCCGTCTCGTCCACCACGTGCTCGCGCATCAGGAGATAAACCAGCACCAGAAATGCGATCGATGCGGTAGCCACGCTCGCCTTTCGCGCGGTCTGGTCGCCCAGCACCGGCTTCAGCGCCAGTTCTCGAAATGTGCCGTTGACAATCGCGACCGGGACCATCGCGGCCCATGTCAGCGCCGCCCTGCGAATCATCCCCTCTCTCCTCCGGAGGGGTGCACAACCACGCACTCACCTCCACATCCGAGCATAGGGGCACAATCGCCAAGACCGCGTATCGCCGGCAATCCCGGCATCACAATTTCATGTCAGCCACCAACCGGATGCCGGGCACATAAGAACGACAGCGACGCAAACGCGTCGCTGTCGTTCGTGCTTCCGTGGTGCGCGCCCTCTGGCCGATTTCCCGGTCAGGCGGGCCGCGCTACGTCATCGTCTGGACAACCTGTGCGCTACTGATCCGATCGGATCCGCTTCGAGATCGGCCGGCGAACCAGCGCCAGGGAGGCGATGCCGAGCCCGATCGCGACCATCAGGAACGCGAGCAGTCCGGACGAACCAGAGCCACCAAACCCGCTACCGGTGTTCGGCAGCTGAATGGCCGGAGTCGGCGTCGTGCCAGTTCCCGGCGTCGGCGTCAGACCCGACAGGTTCTCCGGGATGCTGTACGAGTCGCAGATCATGTGGTCGCCGTCGGCCAGGGTGACTGTGAAGTCCGGCCCACTGGTTGCGACTTCGACCGCGCCGGTCGCATCGCCTTCGAGCGAGCAGAAGACGCGCAGATTCGCGAACTCCAGCGGGATCCCCTCAACCTCGGTCACCGTGTGCGTGCCTGCCGCCAGGCCGGTGAAGATCAGGTTGCCGCTGGCATCTACGGACGTCGCCGCGCCACCATCGACCGAGAATGTGGTCGTCTGCGTCGGCGGGTTGCCATGGCAATCGTCGAAGATGTTGCCGGTCGCATCCGCTGGACAGACCCGCTTGTGGATCTCGAGCGTGGCGCCAGCCGTCTGCGCCGAACCCATCTGCGCCTGGCTGACTATCACGAACAGCGCTACGAAGACACCTGTCATCACCAATCGGAGATGTCGCATCGCCTACTCCTCCTCTGGTCGGCATCCCTGCCGCCGGACGAACACCGAATAACGAAACTAAGGTGCTCAAACTCATCATGCACTGTCGATAAGACGCATAGTACACACCAGGCGTTTCCCCGGCTACAAAACAACTTTGGTTTTTCTTCGCAAACCTGGCTCCAAACCTCCGCACTCGGCCGGAACACGCAACTCCGGCACGACGCAACCTCGTCCCCGATGTGCCTAGCTCCGGCCCCCTGTGGCCGGATATCTCGGACGGGAAGTACCGTGATGGGGCCAAATTGAATTCACCAATCGGAACGAATCAAACCGTCCGCGCTGGTTGCCGTGGCTGGCACCCGGTCACTCGGCCGCGAGGTACCGGGTAAACCAATCCCGTGCCAGCTCAGCCACTTGCTCGAGCGTCCCCGGTTCTTCGAAAAGATGCGTCGCGCCGGGCACGATCTTGAGCTCCGTCTCGCCGCGCATCTGCTCCATCGCCACCTGGTTCAGGGCGATAACGACGTCATCCAGCCCGCCGATGATGAGCAACGTCGGCGCGACAACCTCCGGTAAGGCAGCATCCGCCAGGTCGGGCCGCCCGCCGCGCGACACGACCGCCCGCACCCGATCGGGCCGGGCGACCGACGCCAGCAGTGCCGCGCCGCCACCGGTGCTGGCCCCAAACAACCCCACCGGCAGCCCGGCGGTGCTCGGCTCGGCTCCCAGCCAGTCGATCGCGCCGATCAACCGCTCGGCGAGGAGCGGAATATCGAACCGCAAATGGCGCGTGGTCAGATCGACCTGCTCCTCGGCTTCGGTCAGCAGATCGATAAGCAGCGTCGCGATCCCGCCCTCCTGGAGCACACGGGCAACGTACTGGTTCCGCGGGCTATGCCGGCCGCTTCCACTGCCGTGCGCAAACAGCACGACGCCCGGCGCCCGGTCCGGCACGACGAGGTTCCCCTCCAGCGCAATCGAGCCGATCGGAATCGTGATGCTGCGCCCGGCACCGGCTCGCCCACCTGCCTCATCCTCCCCCATCGCTCTGCATCGCCTCCTGGTAGATCGTCCCGAAGTACAAGGCGCAATTTCGTTGGCAGCCCGGGCACCCCCTCGCCATCTTAGATGGGCGGTCGGATGGAGCCGTGCACTGGGATCACAAGCGGCACGAAGGAACGGGCGCTAGATCGCCCGCCGCACGCCGACCTCGTCGATCCGCCGCAGCAACTCGGCCGTATCCTCGTACACCTGGTAGGCTCCCGCGACCTCGAGCTCGGCCCGCCCATATCCGCCGGACAGTAGGCCGATTCCAATCGCCCGCGCTCGCTGCGCCGCCAGCAAGTCCCAGACGCTATCCCCCACGACAACGGCATTGGTCGCATCGATCCCAAGCCGCGCGGCGGCGGTCAGGAAAAGGTCGGGGTCCGGCTTGGCGTACCGAACCTCGTCACGCGTCACGATCGGGACCGAGGGAGGCACTCCAAGTGTCTCCAACACCGGTCGCGCCACGTCCCCGCGCCCGCTGGTGGCGATCGCCCAGGGCACGTCATTGCTGGTTAGCGTCTCCAGCAGTTCCCTGGCTCCGGGCAACGGTCGCACCTGGTCGGCGAGCTCCATGTACGCCGCCGCGTGCCGCTCCTGCAGCCGGGCCACCACGGCGGCGTCAACCACCTGGCCGGTTTCGCGCAGGAGCGCATTGACCAGCAGCCCGCCGCTCATGCCGATCCGGCGGTGAATGCGCCAGACCGCCAGCTCGATGCCCACGTCCTCCAGCGCCTGACGCCAGGCAAGGACATGCTGGTACACGCTGTCCACAAGGGTGCCGTCGAGATCGAAGAGGAAGGCGGGACCGTGCGCCTGCGAGGGTTGCTGTGCCATGAAACTCCTCTCGTATGGGCTGCCACCTCTGCCGATACCTGGCTGACCTACCGTACATCACCGCCACATCTGGTCAATCGGTGGTCGAAACACCGGCTTCGTGCGGTCCACGGACCGCGGTTCGTGCCACTTCGGGATCCCACTGCCAGGCGGTAGTTTCCCAGTCGTCCTGTGCATTCGCCGCGGGCAACCATGTGGGCA
>DASQCG010000463.1:0-2278 GCA_035634825.1 Thermomicrobiales bacterium
TCGCCGCGGCCGATACCGCTCGATCCATTCCCGGAACGCCGCAAGTTCCTTCTTCTGCTGCGGCCTGGTCCAGGAGATCTCTTTGCCGGCCACCTCGAGAATCCGCTCGTCCGGGCCGATGCCGGCATGCGGGCCGTACGCAATCATCGTCCGCCGCAGCAGGATGTCCGCCAACGACGAGGCCATCTCCTCCCGGACCGCGAATACCGCCTCTGCCGCAATCGCGCCCGAATAGGGATCGATCACGGTCGCCAGCTCCGGCCGGGACGGGATCAGCGCGAGGATCTGCTCGGCCCGCGTGCCGTAGAGCTCCGCCAACCGGTACGCCGAGCGCTCACCTATGCCCAGCTCGGCAGCCGGACGCACGAACGTGCTCCGATATGTGCCGTAGGCGACTCCGGCCGCTCCCGGCAGGGGCACCTGTGCAGTTCGGCACGTCGCATCCTGTCCGAGGGCCCGGACCGCCTTGTCCACGAATTCCTCGGCCAGGCTCCGGTGCGTCGTCAGCTTGCCGCCGATGATCGACCACAATCCCCGCAGGCTCGGCGCGTGATCCTTGATGATGTGCCGCCGGGTGATCGACCCGGTGCTGCCCTTCGCCGTGCGCGGCAACGGACGGATGCCGGCGTATGAGTACCGGACGTCATCTGCCGTCAGGTTCACTCCGCGAAAGAGCGCGTTGGCCTCGGTCAGGAGGTATGCGATCTCGGCATCGGACGCAACGACGCGGTCCAGATCGCCGTCATACCGAAGGTCGGTGCTGCCGAGCATGATCATGCCGTTGAACGGAATGACCAGGATTGGACGCCGATCGGACCGCGACTCGTAGTAGATCGCGTCGATCGGCGCGCCCTCGAACCGGTCGACGACGATGTGGCTCCCCTTCGTGCCGCCAATGAACGTGCCAGGCACTCGGCCCTGCGGCGCCCCGGCCAGGACCTGATCCACCCAGGGACCGGCCACATTGACAATCAGCCGCCCGAAGATCTGGTGGTCGGTACCGTTGACCGTGTCATGGACGTCGACCCCACGCACGACCGCGCCCTCGGAGACGATTCCCGTCACCGTCGCCTGGGTGGCGACCTGTGCCCCGTGCTCGACGGCAGAGAGCACGTTCTCGATCACCAGCCGCTCGGCGAAGGTGACCTGCGCGTCGTAGTAGACGGCGGCTGCCCGTAGCCCGGTCGGATCGAGCGCCGGTACGCGCTCGAGCGCTTGCTCAGGCGACAGCATCCGGTGCAGTGGCAGCGACTTGTCGAAGGAGAGCATGTCGTAGAGGACCATCCCGGCCCGGATCAACATCGGTCCCCGCTTCGCGCCCTCCTGGATCGGCACGACCAACGGAAGCGGCGTGACAAGGTGCGGCGCATTCCGCAGCAGCCGCTCCCGCTCTCGCAACGACTCCCGCACCAGCCCGAATTCGTAGTGCTCAAGGTATCGGAGGCCACCATGGACCAGCCTGCTGGACCAGGCCGAGGTCCCGCTGGCCAGGTCGTTCATCTCGAGCAGGCAGACGCTCAGCCCGCGCATCGCCGCATCCCGGGCGATAGCGGCCCCATTGATACCGGCCCCGATCACAATCAGGTCGAATCGCGTGGTTCCAAGGTCGTCGAGATTGGCGCGTTGCATGCATGAAGTGTAGTGGAGGGTTGAGAGTTGAGGGTGAAGGGTTGAGGGAACGAAAGACCAAACTCCGACGACTACTCGGTCAGTCCCGAACCAGCTCCAGGTAGACCGCTTCCATTTGCGGTGATGGCGAGATGCCAAGCTCCTCCGAGAGCAGGCAACGGCATTGCTCGTAGGCGCGGAGCGCTTCGGCGCGGTTGCCACCGGAATTATGCGCCCGCATCAGGTGCTGCCAGGCGGTTTCGCGATACGGCTCGGCCTCGGTGGCGAGCTTCGCGTATCGCACCGCGTTGGCCGGCTCCCCGCTCCAGGCATAGATCCCGCTCAGGGCCTCGTGGGCCCGGACCAACACCTCGCGCAGATTCGCCCGGGTACGCATGGCCCATGGCCCATCGTCGCCCTGCAGGAACGGCCGTCGCGCGATGTGACAGGCAATCTGGGCCGGCGCCCAGGCGGTTCGGAAGTCTCCCGCACGCAGGAATCCCTCGGCCTGATCGATACCCTCGGCAGCCGCTTCGATGTCGATCCAGGCGTTGGCCGGCAAGCGCATCTGGTAGCAGCCGAAGGCCGCTGCGATCTCGAGCTCTGACCGGCCCTCACGCTCGAGCAGCGTCCGCAGCTTGCTCATTACGGCGCTCAGGGCGCGATCCGA
>DASQCG010000464.1:0-6188 GCA_035634825.1 Thermomicrobiales bacterium
TGGGGCCACCACACCAGCCACTTCGACATCGATGAGGACGCCCTCGGCATCGGTATCGAAACCATGACCCGTACCGTCCTTACCTACCTCGACCGCAATCGTTAGCGCTCGATGCACCTCCGGGCGGACCAGATTACGGTCAGTCCGGTCCGTCATGCGGGAACATCGGGTGATACTCCCGCTGCAATTTCGAGATCTCGCTATGTGGAAGAACACCGGCCAGCATCACGATGATCACGAAGCCGGCCAGGATCCCGATCGCGACCGAGAGCGTGACCGATCCACCCAACGCCTCGGCAATCAGGCCAACCAGCACACCGGCCACGACCGCGTTGATCACCCCGACGAAAACCGGCGTGCTCGCAAGAATACGAGTCGGTCGAGGCGGCCCCTGGGTCCCATATGTCTGGGCGACTCCGGCCATGTCGTCGTACTGGCTCGTGATGAAGTACGGCGCGAGTTCCGGCGCAACCTCCAGGTATCCGTGGCGAAGGCGGTTCATCCCGATCACGAACCAGACATCCTCGCTACGCGCATCGCTGATCCGGACGTGCGTCACGAAGCCGATGAAGAGAACCACCGGCAAAACAAGCAGCGCGAACAGACGAAACGTGTTGTCGAAATCGGTCGCCTGCGCCATCAGGGCCAGCGCCACCGTCGCCGCCGAAACGACCGTCAGATACATCCCGGCCCGCGTGAACATCTCGTTCCAGGTCATGCTCCGCGTCATCAGCAGATTCCAGTGCTCGGTCGCCAGAATCTGGACGCGCAGGGCATCTGAGGTTTCGGACCGCTCCGCAAAAAGGTGCTCAATCCCGGGACGCTCACCCATCACAGCCCCTCACGCCGCCTAAAGGTCGAAACGCACGCGCCCCCATCATACGGCGGTGACAAATATCCCCCTTCCCGGTAGGAAAGAGGGATAACTTCGTTGAAGCGTTATGCAGCCGCGAGTGGGTTAATGGTGATTGGTGGCTGGACCACTTTTCCATCCACCAATCACCAATCACCATCAACCAGACGCTAGTCCGCCCGCTTCGGCCGCGGCCGGATCAACAGCTCGATATCCTCGTCATGGATCTCGAACACCCAGCCCTTGCCGACCGTCACGATCGCCGGCGAGCTGATCTCCCCGTGCCGCAACTCGATCTTCACCCCGTCGATCTCGAGGTCCGAAGTCTGCTGGAGCGAGTAGGCGTACTTCGGGTTGCGGTAGATCGCCCGGGTGCCGCCGGCGATCTCCACCGCCTGCCATGCCAGCTCCAGCGCCCGCTCTTCGGTCAGTTCGGTCGGCTCAACCACGCGGCTCGCCTATCTGCCGGAGGGTGGCGACGGCGTGATCGCGGGTGGGGTCTTGGTGCCGCCATTCGTCGCCGGCTCGGGAGGAGCATTCGCCACCGAAACGGTCGAGCCACGCATCCATCGCCAACCCGGCGAGACCGCCTCGACCGCCCGGTACGTCTCGCGCCGGGACTTGAAGTACTCGGACACGATCACCTGGATCGCCGCGGCTATGGGTATTGCCAGTAATGCCCCAAGCACCCCTAAATATTGGGTGCCCGCCAGGATCGCCACGAAGACCGTCAGCGGCGTCAGGCCGACCGCGCCGCGCATCACCCTCGGCACCAGGATCGAGTTCTCCGCGAACTGCAGCAGCACCACGAAGATGATCACCATGATCGCCTTGTCCCAACTCTGGGTCGCCGCGATCGCGACCGCCGGGATACCGCCCAGCCAGGGACCAACGATCGGGATGATCTCGGTGATGCCCGCCCACAAGCCGAGCAGCGGCCAGAAGCGGACACCCATCGCACCGTAGCCGATGAATGAGGCCGAGCCGATGATGAAACAGAGCAGGAGCTGGCCCCGCAGCCAGCGGCCGACCTGCGCCTCGACCTGGTCCCAGACGCGTTCGACTCGATCCCGCGAGCCCGGTTTGACCTGGTTGATGATGATCCGCCGCAGCAGCGCCTTTTCGGTCAGGTAGTAGAAGGCCATCACGAAGACCGAGAGCAACCCGATCAATCCCCCGCCGACTCCCGTCACGATGCCGACCGTCACGTCCTCGGACGGGCTGGATGGGTTGTCGATCTCGGCCAGCAGGCGATCGAGTACGTTGACGCCGGGACCCTTCAACGCCGCGTTGCCGCCGAGTTCCCACTGGGCCCGCAAATCCTTGAGTTGCGCCGGCGCCTCATCCCGGAAGCGCTGCGCCTCATGGGAGATCAGCGGCGCCGCCAGTAAACCGGCCAGCACGATGCCGCCGATGATCATCACGTAAACGGCGAGGATGCTCAAAGGGCGCGGCACGCGGCGGCGGTGGAGAGCCATCACCGGCCGCTCGATCACCGTCGCGAACAGAATTGCCAGCAGCACCAGCACGACCACGAGCTGGATTTTCATCAGCACGAAGGCGGCGATCAGGACAAGGAGCAGCGACAGCGGCGTCAATCCTGGACGTCGCCATTCTCCATCCGCCGGTGCGGGCGTCGGGTCGGCAGGGCGCTGTTGAGGGCGATCAGTCACAGACGTGCGCGCTATCCCCGGTTGGCGAAGCGAACTTTCCAGTACCGCCGGTCGAACGGGTCGATATCCTTGCGCCGCTTCTCCTCGGCTGGGAGATCGTTCCAGACCGTGGCGAACGAGAAGATCTCGTCGCCGTCGATCTCCAACCGGCGGGCAACCCCAAACGGCCGCTCAACCGGGAAGATCTCCCGCGGAGGCTGGGAAACAACTTCGGCCTGGAACCATCCGTGCTGCGGGCAATGACCGGCATGCAGCTGCCAGACGAGGTCGGCGGTCACGCCGCCCAGATCGCGGATCATCACACGCTCCAGCGGGCCGTTACAGATTGGGCAACGCATCGGCGTGGCGGAATTCACGCGATCCTTGGGAATCTGGACATTCGATGGCTTCACGAAGGTGCTCCGACCAGAAATGGGCAAGCGCCGCCAATCCGGCGGTTTCGCAGTCGAGTCTAGCATCCGGAAGGGCTATTCGCGACTGTCGGAAACGCACCGGTACCGCGCAGATTTGCATAGTTTTGGTGTACCCTGTGGGTGAAACGCTCGGCGCCCGCAATGCTATGCTGAGGTCGTTTCGCAGAAGATGGAGGACCCCGCCCGATGCCCGATTTGGAACTGATCGATCGTCTCGTCGCGACCTACCGTATCCTCAACCACACGGTTCGCCTCAAGTCCGAAGCCGAGCTCGCCCAGGGCGGCAACTCGCCCAAGACCATCCTTCGGCAGCTTCGCGACGACGAGCTTCGCTTCTCGCAAGAGCTGAAGGCACGCCTTTCCGGCCAACAGGTCGAGATCGCCGAGAGCGCTGATGAGGCCGGCATGAGCTCGGCCGACAGCATGGATACCACCAACGAGTACATCGCCCAGTTCGGCACCGCCCGGGAATCCACGCTCTCCATGCTTCGAATCCTCCCCGACGACCAGTGGGACGTCACGGGTGACTATCCCCGCTCGGTGCGGACTGAGGTCATTGGCCTGATTGATCGCGACCGCAAGACCCTCGATACCATCGGTCAGATGCTCGGCGAGCCGCTGACCGAGGTCGCGACGGCATAGGGGAGACGCGCAATGGCCGTGCGGCGAGAGCAGCTCTCCCCGGTTGACGGGTTCGATAACCGGATCGACTGGCAGGGAGCCATGGACCGCTGGAATCAGCGCGCGCTGCGGTGGGTGCTGGGTCCCGGCTTCCTCTCCTGTCACCTGACCGCGTTTGGGTTGTCGTTCCTGACCGTTCTGACCTGGAACCTGATCGCCGATCCGGCCGACCTGCACATGGTCGAGCCGTTCCGCTATTGGGGCGCGATCGTGGTCTTTCACACGATCCTGCTCGGCGGCGCGATGATCGCCTGGAAACTGCTCCGCGTCGGCGAATCGGAGCCGCGACGCTTCACCATTCCGGCCTACCAGTTGCCGCAGCTCCGACGACAACCGACCCGCACCCCGCACTGGCAAAACGCCTGGACGGCATCAGCCGGTCGTGTCAATGCCACCGCGCGACGCTGGACCGGCGCCGCCGGCCGGCCAGCTGAACCGCCGCAACCGGCGCCGCCGCCGGCCCGGGATGCCGAGACCGGCTGGCCCGAGGTCCCGGCGATGTTCCGTACCGCCGCAGTCGAAGCCGATGCCGCAGATGCGCCACCGGTCGATGTCGGCGCGGCCACCTGGCCCGGCTCGGCCCCGCTCTCGACTACCCTCGCAAACGCCGGTGCAACGAACCCGGCCGATGAGGTCGTCTCCGTCGATCATCGCAGTGCCGAGGGTGGCGACGACGATCCCGCCAAGAGCTGGATCGACGGTTTTGTCGAGTCCCGCTCAAAGGACAAGGAGCAGCGCTGGTCATGGGTCGAGGCCGCCGCGGCCGCCTGGCTGAACCACCGCGAGGTCGAAGGCAAGACCGAGAAGGCCCTCACCGCCGGCGAAGCCCAGACCGAGCCGGCGGACGTCACGCCGCCTCCGGACGACGCCGACCAGACTCAGATCCCGACCGACTGATTTCGTGCCGTCGCGGGATTTCACGGTTGCCGTGCTGGTCGTGCGCGAACAGCAAATCCTCCTCCATTGGCACGCGAAGCTCGGCCGCTGGCTGCCACCGGGCGGTCACATCGAGCCGTTCGAGCTTCCGGATGAGGCCGCTATCCGCGAGGTGATGGAGGAGACCGGCGTCGAGGCGGCACTCGTTTCCGCGCCGCTTAATCCGACCGACGTTCCGGGACAGCCGCGCCAGCTCGCCCGTCCCCTCGGCATTCAGCTCGCGGATATCGGTCCCGATCACCAGCATATCGATTTGGTGTACCTCGCCCGCGGTCTGACCGAGGGCAACGGCGCTGGAGCCTGGATCAGCCGCGATCAATTGGACGGCCTCGAGTTGACAGAAGAGGTCCGCGGCTGGTGCGAGATCGCCCTCGATCTCGCTGCCGACGCTGCCATTTGAGCCGGATTTCGACTCGCTGGCACGGCGATTCTCCACTGCCGGAAGAGCAACCGTCGCCTGTTAACGAATCATTGTCCGGATTTGTCAGCGCGGCATTCCTGCCCGGCACACAAATTCGTGTCATGGCGACACACGCTGCGCAACCGGGACCGATTGGCTATCCTTTTCCATAGAGGGAAACGCAACGACGCACCACCCGCCCGGCGCCACCCATTGCTTCGGCGCCGGAGTTCCACCATTCAGGTCCCGTTCGTGGATCTGTGGTTTCGTGTTCAGGGGAAAGGGCACAACAGAGTGATCACCAGGCGTCAGTTGCTTGCGGCAATACCGGCGGCCGCGCTTGTCACGTGGCGTGGGCCGGAGCTCATCCTGGCGCAGGATGCCGAGGTCAAGGTCGGCTTCATCTATGTCGGACCGATCGGTGACATGGGCTGGACCTACGCCCACGACCAGGGCCGGCTCGAGCTTGAGAAGAACCTGCCCAACGTCAAGACGACCTACCAGGAGAGCGTCCCCGAAAACGCCGCCGACGCCGAGCGGGCGATCCGCCAGATGGCCCAGGACGGCAACAAGGTCATCTTCACGACCTCCTTCGGCTACATGGATCCGACTATCAACGTCGCCAAAGACTTCCCCGATACGGTCTTCGTCCACATCTCCGGCTACAAGACGGCCGACAATGTCGGCACCGCCTTCGGCAAGATCGAGGAGCCGCGCTACGTCTCCGGCTGGATCGCCGGTAAGATGGCGACCTCCGGCAAGCTCGGCTATGTCGCCGCCTTTCCGATTCCGGAAGTTATCCGCGGCATCAACGCCTTCACCCTTGGCGCTCGCAAGGCCAACCCGGCCGCGACGGTCAACGTAGTCTGGACCAATACCTGGTTCGACCCGCAGGCTGAGCGGCTGGCTGCCGAAGCCCTGCTCGATGGCGGCGCCGACGTAATTGCCCAGCACCAGGACACCGCCGGTCCGTCGCAGGCTGCCGAGGCCCGCGGCAAGTTCGCCGTCGGGTACGACTCGGACCAGACCTCGTCTGCGCCCAAGGCGATCCTGACCTGCCCGGTCTGGCACTGGGGAGGCTTCTACACCGACACGGTCAAGGCCGTCATCGACGGCACCTGGCAGACGAGCCAGTACTGGGGCGGCTGGAAAGATGGCATCGTCGACCTCTCGCCGATCACCGACCTCGTCCCGGCTGAGATCAAGACGGAGGCCGAGACGATGATCGAGTC
>DASQCG010000465.1:0-8561 GCA_035634825.1 Thermomicrobiales bacterium
GCAGGTCAGACCGTCCAGGGCGATCTGCATATCGCAGGGCAGGACGTAACCGTCGGCGGAACGATCAATGGCGATCTGCTTGGATTTGCCCGGAAGATCACCATATCCGGCACGGTCAACGGATCGGTCATCGCCGCCGCCGAAGAGGTTGACATCAGCGGGGTCGTCACCAATTCAGTGCGCGTGGCGGCCAGGACCGTCACGGTGTCCGGATCGGTTCGCGGCGACCTGGTGGTCGCTGTCGACTCCGCCACGATTGCGAGTAGCGGTGAGGTTCAAGGTGACGTACTTGTCGGAAGTGGCGATCTCACGGTGGCCGGCCAGGTCGGTGGCGATATCCGGGGCTCGGTCGGTGACCTGGTTATCGACTCCCGGGTCGGCCAGGACGTGCGCGTCTCCGCCGACTCGATATCGCTGACCGGCAAGGGTCGGATTGGCGGAGATCTTCGCTATTCGAGCGGCAAGGCGGCAGTCACCGCTTCCGGTGGCAGGGTCAGCGGACAGACAGTTCGCACAAGCCAGTACTGGTTTGCCGGCGGACCGGACATCTGGTCAGCGTTCACAAGCCATATCGCGCGCACTTTGCTGATGCTGGTGACCGGCCTGTTCCTGGTCCTGCTCATCCCGCGGGCCACGATTGCCGCCGCCGACGCGATTCGGATCCAGTTACTGGAAAGCGCGCTGGCGGGGCTGCTGTCGTTCATCATCTGGCCCCTGCTGGCCGTCATCTTCGCCGTGATCATCATCGGGATCCCGATCGCACTCGTCGGGACGGTGCTGTTGCTCTGCTTTGCGTACCTGAGCCAGGTGTTCGTCGGTCTCGCGATCGGTCGGGTGATCCTGCCGGGGAGCTGGAAGGCCGGCTCGCGTGGGTTCAACGTCCTGGCGATGGCGATCGGCGTGATACTGATCGGATTGATCCGGATGATCCCGGCGCCGGTGGTTTCACCGCTGGTCGCGCTCATCGTCGCAATCCTCGGCGTCGGCGGCATCCTGACCGCACTCCGCAACGCCCATTCCCCGGTACCCGGCTGATTACTCGAGGTCTTGTGGTCCAAAGGCGCGGGGGAGGAGGTCTCCGAGGGTGAGGATGGTCAGGTCCAGGCCATCCAGGATCACGGTCATGTCGCCATCGGCCGGCTTGAACTCATTGAGCACCTGCCGGCAACCGCCGCACGGCGTGACGGTAATGACCCTGGAGGCAGTCACTGCCACTGCGGTAATGACTTTGTGCCCCGCATTGATCGCTGCGTAGACGGCGGTCCGCTCCGCGCAGCAGGTCAGCGGATAACTCGCGTTCTCGATATTCGCGCCGGTGAAGATCGCGCCGCTCTCCGTCATGACAGCCGCGCCGACCGGGAACTGCGAATAGGGCACGTATGCCGAAGCGGTCGCAGCGCGGGCGTAGTCCATGAGCATCTGCGCCTGCTCGAGGTCCATCAGTTGTCAGCCTTTCCCGGTATCATCGGCGCATGTCGGATGCATGGTCGCCAAAAATTGCCGCGTTCGTCGTCCAGGCGCTCGATCTTGAGATCGCGCCTCTGGATCTGGTTCCGGAGATTGTCGCACTGAAGCGCGAGGACACCTCTGGCATCAGTGCCGTGGAATTACAGTCGAGCGTCGGGCCAACGCCGTTCCTCGTCTACCACTACCAGGTCGCGAACGGAGACCAGTCCCGGTTCGATGCGGACATTGCCACCCTCGAGAAAGCCGCCGCGCTGGATTCGCCGGGTCCGCGGATCGTTGCGCATGCGAGCACGGGCGACGAGGCGTTCATACTGACGACCACGCCCTCGGTGCAGCGGTCGCTGACTGGCCGGACCGAAACGAAGCCGGCGCGGCCGCCGATGCCGATCGAGCGGGCGCGGACCAGGGTGCCGGACCGGCTGATTGACAAGTTGCGGGAGGCGAACCGGCTGGCCGGGGACTGGCTGACCGCGATCCGTACCGCAGGCGAGAATGGGAACGACCTCAGCTTGACCGACCAGGAGGCTGCGCTCGCCCTTTTCCTGCTCGACGACCGCTCGATCCAGGACCTCCTCCAAGCCCTCAACGTTCTGATCTCGACGGCCCGCAATCAGGCCGGCGAGGCCCTCGGCTGAACAGCACTTACGTGTTGTGCATCTCGTAGTCCCAGAGCCCGTGATCGACTTCGGGTACGTTTGGCAGTCGAAGTCGCTGGAGAATGTGGACAGCTTCGACGCGGTGCTCGGCGTTATGCAGGACGACGTGCAGGATTGTGCCCCCGAACGACTTGTTCACTTCATAGTGGTCGAGATAGGTGCCGTCCAGACGCTGATCGTCGCGGAGATCGCGGGCGAGCGCTTCGAAGGCCGCGTAGGTTCTAACATGCTGCTGAGTGAGATTGGCGATCGAAGCGTCAGCCAGTTCCCTGTATTCGATCGGTTGCCCGGTCATGAGCCTGGTCCAGAATTCGACATTGACGATGATGTGGCCGAAGGTGGCGCGGAGTGACCCAAGTCCGATGTCGAACGGCCTGTCGAGTTGTTCGTCGCTGAGGTCGCGTGATACGTCGATCAGCGTCGATGTGGCCCAGCGGTCGTGCTCCAGCATGCGGTCCATCAAGTCCATTCATTCCCCCAATGTGTGCTATGGCTGGTCAAAGTAGCGGCCTTGCCACTCGCTGGCTTGCGCTTCGGTGACGCGGATGAAGAGGGCGGTGGCGTCGGCCAGGATCTGACCGTCGCTATCGCGGACGAGCTGAGCACGGACATCGACCTTGCGGCCGGTTACTGACTCGACCCACGCCCGGGCCGTCAGCGCCTCACCGACGTGGACCGGTTTGCGGAAGCGGACGTTCATCGTGCCGGTCACCGCCCAGAGCTGGCGGACATAGATGGCCCAGCCCATGACCTCGTCGAGCACGGTCGAGATCAGGCCACCGTGGACGATTCCTTCATATCCCTGATGCTCCCGCGCGGGGGTCCACGGCGCCCAGACCTGTTCGCCGTCCTCATAGAAGGAGAGCTTGAGGCCGATCGGGTTCTGGCGACCGCAGCCGAAGCACCAGTGATCCTCCCTGACCGCCAGCTTGCGATTGATCGACTGAGTATCGCGTGTGCTCGTCACGATTGTGCCTCCGGAGCCTTCCAGATCTCCGAGTGAGTCTACCGCCGGTCGTACCCTAACCGGAGAGTTCGGCGTGTCACCGTATACTTCCGGGGTGAAGTACCGGGCAATGGACCCGGTGGACGGCGGGCCGTGCGCCCGCGTTGATAATGAGGAGTTCAGCCGGATAATGGCGGACGTTGCGGCCCCTACCCACCAATTTGATCTCGTCCTGCTCGGTGGCGGCACCGGCGGTTACGTGGCGGCAATCCGCGCCAAGCAGCTTGGCCTGAACGTGGCTGTCGTCGAGGAGTTGATCCTCGGCGGGTGCTGCCTGCATCGCGGATGCATTCCGACGAAGGCCTTCCTGAAGTCGGCCGACCTCTTTGACGATGTCAAGCGCGCGACCGAGTTCGGCGTCGATATCGCCGGCGAGATCACGTTCAACTACCCGAATGCGCTGAAGCGATCGCTCGGCGTCGTCGACAGCCAGTACAAGGGGTTGATGTATCTCTTCGACAAGAAGCACAAGATTCCGGTTTTCCTGGGTCGCGGCAAGCTACTCAACAAGACGACTGTCGGCGTCACGCCCAAGGACGGCAGCACGCCCTTTTCGATTCAGGCGAAGAACATCATCATCAATACCGGCTCCCGGCCGCGCGCGATCAAGGGCATCCCGTTCGACGGCAAGACCGTGATCAACTCGGACCATGCGGTCGTGCTCGAGAAGCTGCCCGCGAGCTTCATTGTTCGCGGCGGCGGAGCGACCGGCGTCGAGTGGGCATCGGTCTATCACCGCTACGGGATCCCGACCACGCTCGTCGGCAATGTCGTCCCGCAGGAAGACGAGGAAGTCCAGCAGGCGATGGAGCGGGCACTCCGTCGCCAGAAGATGGACGTCGTGATCGGCGCGCGGCCGACGGCGAACGACATCGACATCACCAAGGAAGGCGTGACGATGCGCCTCAAGGATGCCAAGGGCAAGGAAAAGACCGTCCAGGCTGAGGCGCTGATGGTCGGCATCGGTCGCGAGCCCGTGATCGAGGATATCGGTCTCGAGGAGCTCGGCATCAAGAAGGATGAAGGCGGGTTCATCATCGCCGACTCCATGCTGCGGACCAACGTCGAGGGCATTTATGCGATCGGCGACGTCAATGGCCAGCAGATGCTTGCCCACACCGCCCAGCACCACGGCATCATCGCCGTCGAGCACATTTGCGGCTTGAACCCCTTCCCGCTCGATGTGCTCAACTCGCCGTCTTGCACCTACGCCTCGCCGGAGATCGGCTCGGTCGGGTTGACTGAGAAGCAGGCGCGGGACAAGGGCATCAATGTCAAAATCGGCAAGTTCCCGATGAAGCCGAATGCCAAGGCGACGATCGAGGGGCATACCGATGGCTTCACCAAGATGGTGGCCGATGCCGACACGAACGACCTGCTCGGGCTCCATATCATCGGCCCGCACGCGACCGAGATGATCGCCGAGGCCGGATTAGCGAGGTTGCTCGAGAGCACGCCGTACGAGCTGGCAATCTCGGTCCACCCACATCCGACCGTATCGGAGGTCATTGGTGAGGCCGCGCTCGATCTGCTGGGCCACGCTATTCACATTTAGAAGTCGTGCGTCGTGAGACGTGAGTCGTGAGTTGACGAACCAATCGGGCGAGGCAATTGCCTCGCCCGTTTGGTTTGCAGAGGTTGCGTGTAGGTTCCTGATCAGGAGGCCGATTGCTGATCTGCGACCCGCCGGATGCGGAGGGCTGTCGAAAGGAATGAACCGACTGCGCTGACCTGCGCCGAAATGTAGGTGCGCATCGGCGCTTGCTTGTCGGACTCAGACTGCGCTTGTCGTATGCGCAGTTCGGACCAGATCGGACCGAGGCGCTCGGCCTCCCGAATGTACTTCTGGTGCTCACTCATGGCGGCGCCGTAGTCCGCCTCTGAAATCCTGATCATGGCAGTTCCCTCTCGGTCTCCATCGCGGTTGGACCGATCTCTATGAGCTGGCCGGCAGCGAGCGAATCGGCTGGCGAACCAGCTCGGCGAATCGGTCGATCAGGCTGGTTGCCCACCCTGCTGCCCGTTCCGTTGATTCGGCCGGGGTCTCCCGCATCCAGGACATCCGGGAGGCGCGATTTGCCTTGTTGACGTTTTCCTGGTGCCTCTGCAGGTGTACCTGGAGTTCCAGATCATTGAGACGAAACATTGCCAATTCCTCACCGTCGAATTTTTCCGAGTCAACCGCTTCGTTGTCTAACGGACCTATCCTTGATCTTTCCGTGACAAAGCACATCCGCCATGAGGCGGAGGCGCCATACCGATTTGGACGGAGCGGAGTGACTGCGCCGTGCGACGGACCTCATCAATCGGCGGCGGCCCGGCGCACGGATTCGCAACGTGGTTGAGTCCTGTCAGGAGCCGGTCGGGAGCGAATGGATCGGCGACCGGAAGAGTGAAGTGATTCGCGCCCTGGCTTCGCCTCGCGCGACGTTCTCCTTGTGGAGGATGGCAGGCACCTGGAGTTCGGTGTCTGTCAAGCCAAACATGATGAGGCTCCTTACCGATGCTATGCCGGGTCGGGCGACGTTTCGTTCGACCACGGTTTTCATCGTGGAGCCAGGTACCGGGGAGTACATCGGGGGATTTGAGGAACTGTGATGCGGAATCGCGCCGTTAGCCGGCGCCGGAGCGCCTCCGTAATGTCCGCCGATTCAGACCAGGTGCTCGCGTACAGCGATCACGGCGGCCTCGGCACGGTTGTGGGCCCCGAGCTTGGCCAGCAGGTTCGATACGTGGGTCTCGACTGTCCTCTGACCGATGAACAGCGCCTCGGCGATTTCCTTGTCGGATCTGCCCGCGACGAGCTCTTGAAGCACATCGCGTTCCCGGGCAGTCAGGCCAAAGCGATCGACGGGCGAGGCTTGCTTTGCCACGGGGTCCCCTGGGACGGTCAGTGCCAGCGCTTCACGCTGGATCTCATTCCAGTCGGCGCGTTGTCCATCTTTCCATGCTGCTCTGAACCTCTCGTCGCCAAGACGTTCCTTAACAGCGCTGGTGGCCCGTTGAATCCACGGCGCTTCCGGTTCGCGCTTGATGCCTGCGCAAAGATGCACGTTTTCTGTCGCTCCGAGCCAGCGGGCCGCTTGCTCGGGATATCCAAGATCCAGGCCAACACATGCGAGGCCACTGATGGCGCCGATTGTGTGCCGAATAGAGCCGATTTCGATGGCAAGCTCATAGCTCGACCTGAGGTGGCTTATCGCTTCGGCGAATTGCGCCCTGCATCGCAACGATTGCGCTCGTTGACCCTTGATCACCGTGACGCTGTAGTAGTCACCCACCTCATTTGCTATGGCAAGTGCCTCGTCGAACAAGGGCTCCGCCATGTCGAGCTCCCCGGCCAGGCTCAATTGATTGGCTACCTGTGCCAAGGTGAGCGGCAGAAACTGTTTCGAACCAGCCGTCCGCAAATACGGGACGGAGTCCAGGTACATCGGCAACGCCCGCGCATTGTCGTCGTTTAATTCCCAGGCGAACCCAAGAGTCATCCTCGCGACGCCGCGGGTCAATGGGTCTGAGGTTTGTTCCGCGATCTCAAACGCGGCCCGGGCTGTACGAAGCGCCCTGGAGCCTTCAGCGCGGATTCCGCTTACGAAGCTCAAGACCTGTAACGCCTCGACGCGGAGCAAATCATCCACCCCGTCGTCAGCCGCGAGCGCTATCTCTTCCCACCTGCTCGTTGGCACTGGTTCGCGAGTCGAGAAATACCAGTCCATGGCATTGATGAGCGTGAGAAGACTGCGCGTGTCCCCGGCCCTCTCGAGGTAATCGAAGACCGGACGCAGGTTGCCGAATTCGTCGTCAATGCGCTTGAGCCAAAGGGCCTGCATGCCGCGGTGGCCAGTCAGATTCGGCTGAATGTCGACCACAAGCTTGACGTATCGGGCGGCATGTTGCGCCAGCGCCCGGTCCATCTCACCGGCCGCCTGGAGGCACTCCAGCGCGAACTCCCTAATCGTCTCGAGCATGAGATACCGGGAATCGCCAGTTGCGCCGATCTCGCGATGGAACAGGCTCTTGTCGACCAAGGAAGAGGTGACATTGAGCAGATCAATCTGCGCCTCGCCTTCGAAGGCGATCGAGGGCTCGAGTACCTCGAACGCAAATCCGCAGCAGAGCGGGGCCATGCGTCTGACAACGCGCTGTTCGTCATCGTCCAACAGCTGATAACTCCAAGCGATGGTATCCCGCATGGTCTGCTGGCGAATAGGAACATCCCGAGCTCCCCCGGTGAGAATCGGCAACGCATGATCGAGCCGTGCCAGCAGCCCTCCTACCGGCAGCACGTTCGTCCGTGCGGCCGCAAGCTCAATTGCAAGGGGTAGCCCTTCGAGCCGTGCGCAGATCGCGAAAACGGCGTGGGCGTTTTCATTCGTCAACTCGAAACTCGGCTGAACAGCCCGGGCGCGCTCGACAAAGAGACAAACTGAGTCCGGCGTGGCGCCGATCGAGTGATCCTCCGGATTCGCGCTAAACGAGAGTGGCGAAAGCGGGAACTGGTGCTCGCCGCTCACGCGCAGCAACGTCTGGCTGGTGACGATGATCGTCAATCCGGAGCATGTCGTGAGCAGTTGCGGGACTTGACCAGCAGCGGCTACGAGGTGCTCGAAGTTGTCCAATACCACGAGCACCTGCCGATCACCGATCAGCCCCGAAAGGCGATCCACACCGTAATCGGGCCCGGGACTCTCGATACCGAAGGCAGTCGCAATGGTAGGAATCAGCAGTTCGGCCCGCCCGACCGGAGCGAGCGGTACGTACACGACGCCATCCCTGAACTCGCTGGTCAGGTTGCCGGCAAGCTTGACAACCAGGCGTGTTTTCCCTACCCCACCGGGTCCGGTCACGGTCACGAGCCTGATGTTCGGTTGGAGCGCGAGTGCCTCCAGGTCCGCCAGTTCCCGGGTTCGGCCAACGAACGTGGTTAGGGGAACCGGCAACGAAGCGACTGGATTTGTCAGCCCTGCGAGCGTCATGTTGCGTTGCCGCCTGCCGATGTCGAATTCAGGGGTCCGCATTCAGCATGAAGACCGAACGATTGCGCGTCAAGTCCGCATGGATGGGAGTACACGCGCTCGTGAACCATAACGACAACAAGCGCTCTGTGGGGAGAGCGCTTGTCGTCGACCTTGATAGGTCTGTTTGGGGGGATCAGGCGGTGAGGCGGATCGTCACCGGCCCGTCATAGTCGGGCGTCCAGCCACCGCTGCCGTCTTGTCCGATACCGGTGAGGATGTAATCGCTGAGGAGTGTGCCGTAGTACTTGTTCGGCTGTGCTCCCTGCTCGATGTAGAACGGCAGGAATCCGACCACCCAGACTCGCGAATCGTTCGAAGGAAGCGGTTGGCCCTTCTCTGACGCGACAGGAAGGTAGGCAACGCAGTTGTACGGTTTGGATGCGCCCTGTTGGCAACCATCAATTCCGTCCACCG
>DASQCG010000466.1:0-8079 GCA_035634825.1 Thermomicrobiales bacterium
GCCACAATCGCGATCCGCAACGACGTCCGCCCGGCGGCGTGCGAATCAAACCCGGCTGGAAGGGAGAGCGCGGCATCGTTCGAGGGTCCAGTGATCATGGTGCTCCACCCGCAGTTCATTTTCCGGTGTTAGGTGCGCAAACTGTACTGGAGCGAAACCAGACCGGAAATGACCCCAGAGTCGCCCATTCGCGTGATTTACGCAGTCCGATCGCGCCGGAGCGGGGCCCTTCGTTCGAGCACCCTCATGTCTGCCGGACAAGCCCGGAAAATAATCTGCGTTACGAGCCCGCCAAAGCGAAGGTCGCGACCGGTACGCCATTGCCCGGAAGTCATCAGGCCCGCGTGTTTTCGGTCAGTTTCAACCGACTTCCGTTCCTGAGACGGGGATTTCAGTCCCCGGCGTCGGCTGGGATCGGTGAGCCTTCTCCCGCCGCCGCGCTCGGCATTGGGGTCAACGTTTCTGTGGGAGTCTCGATGACCGGTGTCTCAGTGACCGGCGCCGGCGAGGCGACCTCGGTTGGCGATCCCTCCGGCGGTGCGACGGTCGCCGTGACCGTCGGTGAAGCCGGCTCCTCGGCGGTGGTCACGGATAACCCGACCGACGCGACATGCCCGCCGCTGCCGACGGCGTAGATCCGGTGATTTCCGGTCGTCGCGCCGGACGGCAACGCCACCGTCGCGATCCCGCTGCCGGTCGCGCTCATCTGCTTGCTCCCGAGCGAGGACCCGTCCGCCGCATCCCACCGGAACGTGACGACCTCGCCCGCGCCGTAACCGCGCACCGTCAACTCGGCAGCTTGCTGTCCACCCAGGCTCGAGTCACTTACCCGCACCGTCGGCTTGACCGTGAATATCGTCGAGGCGTTCGTCCCCCGCGAACCGACTGCGGCAACAGTTCGCGATCCACCAACGCTCGGCGGGACCACGAATGTGGCCGTCGCCGCGCCGCTGGCCGAGGTTGTCACCCGCACCGGCCGCCGAATCGCCGCGCCGGCATCGAATGTGATCAAGACCGACTCGCCGCCGAGAAAACCCTTGAGCGACACGGAAACCGCTCCGCCGACGCCGCCGGTTGTGGGCGAGACGCGGACGTACGGCAGCACCGCAATGGTTTGGCGCAATTGCTTTTGCTCGCTGCTGGCGGTGATCGCGTATGACCCCCGCGTCATGGACGGAATCTTGAATCGCAAGGATGCCGTTCCGTCGGGGCCGGCTATCGCATGTCCCATCGTCTTGCCATTCAACTGGAACGTCACCGTCGACGCCGGAATGACTTGCCCGACCGTGACCCCAATCCGCGACCCCGGCGTCGCGCTCGCCGGCGCGGCGATCGTGCCGAGACCGAGTTGCGCGACATCGAGCTCCGGCTCCGGGTACCCGTCGGGGTCCCCGGGGACCGGCCCGCTCCACCCGCTGAGCCGCAAACGCGCCCGTACTGCCGCCGGGCTGAGCGTCCCTACCTGGGCCAGGATCAACGCCGCACCGCCGGCCACATGTGGCGAGGCCATGCTGGTTCCGCTCATGGCGACGATGCCGCCGGCCGGGCTGAGCGATTCGACGTTGACCCCGGGCGCGGAGATGTCGATGTCATGCCCGTAATTGCTGAAGACGGCCATCGTGTCGTCGAGGGATCCGGCCAATCCGCCCGGCTTGCCGTCCTGGTCGTAGAACGCCGAGACGGTGATCACTTCGTTCAGCTGGGCCGGCATGATGTCCGCCGCGTCGAACGGCACGCCGGTAAAATCGGCATTCCCGGCCGCCACCACGATGGTCACGCCCCGGCTGACCACCGTGCAGACCGCCTGATGGTATGGATGCGCGGCGCAGTCGTTCCCAATGTTGCCGTAGAAACCCTGGATGCTCATGTTGGCGACGTCGATCACGTCCGCGTGCGCCGCCACCCAATCCAACCCGCAGATGATCTCCGACTCGTAGCCGAGATTATTCGCGTGCAGCACCTTGACCGCCCAGATCCGCGCGCCCGGCGCCACGCCGACTACACCATCGCTGTTGTCGCGCGCCGCCGCGATCCCCGCCACGTGGGTGCCGTGGCCGTTGTCGTCCGCAAAGCTGCCGGTGTTGGTGCAGTCGATCCCGCCCTCCAGATCGAGGTCCGGGAGATCCGCCACGCCCGAGTCCAGCACCGCGATATCGGCATCGACCGAGCCGCTCCCATCCCCGGCCTTCGTCGGATTGAGATCGGCGTCGACCCGATCGATGCCCACCGGAACGGATTGGGACGCCGCGTGCGAAATGATGTCCGGGAATACGCCGGCAACGCGGGGATCGCTGACCAGAGCCTGCGCGGCCGCCTGATCGATCATCCCGGCAAACCCGCTGATCGCCGAGGTGTAGACGTGGTCGACCGTCACGCCCGGCCGCGCATCGTACCCGGCAGCGACTCCGGCGCTGGTCACGCCAGTCGCGGGCTTGAGCAGGACGATGTACCGCCCCGGCGCGGCCTGGATTACGGTACCGGTCTGGGCTCGCGCAACGTGTCCGGGCAGATTGGCGTGTCCGATCCACTGCGTGCCGAGCAGCAGCAGTGCCCCGAACAGCCGGATCAGGATGACACGCGACATGGGCTGTCTCCGGGGATGCGCATCCTCCGCGGGCGGCGCAATTCTTCCAGTCTCAAGCAGCCGTGACCGGAAGGTACTCCGGCACGCCCTGGATCCACGCGGACGACGGGATAACAGGTGACGTAATTCGATTCTATCTGATGGTGCGAGCCGTTATGGGCGCAGGTTCTGCCGGGCAATCTTCAGCAGCGGCCCTGGATTGGCAATAGCGTGACCTTCCCCGACCCGAATGGCATTTGCCAGGCGCCGGAATGCGCGTTGCTGCGCCTCGGTCCCCGGCACGTCGCTCCACAATGCTTGTGCCTCGCGGGTAACAGCGCGTTGGAAGGGGCCTCGCCCGGGAGACCGCAACCACCGGTCAACCAGCTGCTGTGCAGCCAGCATCATGGTCACCTCCATCGCGACCTGTTTCTTGCTCATTCAAGAATCCTCCTGGCGCAAAAAGGGGCTGACGCCACTTCGTGCACAGCAGGCTCATGGTAATCAATGCGACAGATTGACTGCCTTGTTCATACCACCAAAGGCAAGAATCTGGACTACACAGAATGTGGCAAAATCACCCGGCCACGGCGCATCCGGCACACCCTGAAATCTGCCAATACCTGAGAGACATCGGCGTATGCCTGCTTCCGCTGACCAACCCGCCCGGCGACCATCCAACTCGTGGGCAGAGCGCTTCGGTCTTCCTCATCTCGATCGCCCCGGCTCCGTCACGCTCTACGTCGCGACGTGGATCGATGCCGTCGGCAGCGGCCTCTTCCTCACCTTCTACCTGCTCTACCTGACCAAGGCAGCCGGTTTCAGCCTCGGCACGGCCGGTGCGGTTCTCTCGCTCGCCTCGGGTCTCGCCCTCGCGGCGAACCCGATCGCCGGCAGCCTGGTCGATAAGATCGGCGCCCGCCGGATGATGCTGGCCAGCCAGGTCATCTGCGCCGTCGGCTATGTCAGCCTGCTTTTCGTCAAGGGGTCGATCCCGCTCCTGATCGTCGCCTCCACCCTCGCCGTACTCGGCGAGCGGATCTTCTGGGTTGGCTTCCCCTCCTTCATCTCGATCATGGCCCCGGACAACGAGCGCGACCGCTGGTTCGCCTTCATGGGCATGACGCGGGAGGCAGGCTTCGGCGTTGGCGGTCTGTTGGCAGCGCTGATCGTCGCCATTGCCGGGACCGACGGTTATCGCCTGCTGGTCCTGCTCAACGCCATTACCTTCGCGATCGCGGCCACGATCATCTACCTCCGCGTGCCCTCGCCGGCGATCGAACCGGTTCATCACGACCACGGTGGCTGGCGCGCTGTCCTGCGCGATCGCCCGGTCATGAAGATGGCGGTGGCCAACACCGTCGCCGTGATGACCGTCCTGATCGGCGGGCTGGCGATGCCGGTCTACGTCGTCGACGATCTCGACCTCCCGGCCTGGCTGCCGGGCCTCCTCTTCGTCGCAACCACGATCGTGCTCGCCTTCGGCCAATCGCTCGGCCTCCGGGCTGTGACCGGCTGGCTGCGCACGCGCGTCTACCTGCTGGCCGCCGCGATCTGGGTCATTGGGGCGATCGTCTTCGCCTTCGCGCAGGTCGTGCCGCGCGGCTTGCTCATCCCGTTCATGTTCTTCGCGACCGTGGTCACCATTGGCGGCGACCTCTTCCATGCGCCACAGACCAATGGCTTGCCCTCGGCCCTGGCCCCGGCCGCCCTGCGGGGTCGCTACCTGGCTCTCTTCTCGCTGTCATGGGGCATCGGCCGAACCATCGCGCCGAGCATTGTTTCCGTCCTGCTCTGGCTGGGACCGACCTGGCCGTGGGTCGGCATGGCACTGATGGCCTGCCTCGCCGCCGCGATTGCCCTGAACACCGAGCGTGACCTCGACCCGGACCGCCAGCGCATGCCCCGCACCCACCGCCTCGAAGAGGTCATCGAGGATGACCTCTTCGAACCCGTCGAGCAGGTCGCCGCGTGACGTGGCTGATTTGGGGGACGCAAAGACGCCCGGTGGGATGGCACCGGGCGTCTTCACAAAACCACTCGAGGGAAAGGGGCAGCGATCGTGTGGCTGGCACAACCGCCGGAATGGCTTGGAGGTACGATAGCCGCGTATGACATGCCGGCACGGGTCCAAATGGTCCCCCTTTTTGGCACCATTGGGATATTCCCTAGCCAAAAAGTCCCACTCACCCGCGAATCAGGCTGCTGCCCGAAAACGCAGGCTACACTCTGTTTCCTGCGCAAACATTCGATTCAGGCGCCGATGCGAGCGCATTTCATCTCACAACCGGCACCGCGCCTACCCATTACTGGATGGCGGCGGACCGCCCGGCTGGCCACCACCGCCGGGACCGCCCGCGGCCGCCGGCGTCGAGGTCGGATCGACGCCGACCGCGATCACGCCCACGAAGCCGTCCGCGATCCGCTCCGCATTGTTCGGCGTCAGCGCGAGCAGGAAGCCCGGATCATCCTCATGGTTGCCGAGGATGCCGTCCTCATTGTTGAGCGTCCGCTCATCGTCGGGCCGACCGGCATACGCATCGGTCGCGAAGACCTTGTCGCTGATCGCGTCGTCGAAGAACAACTGCCCGGTGTGCGCGATGTGGCCACCTTCGTAGGTCTGATCCGCCGTGCCGTCGACCGCCACCATCATGTGGATGTGGACCGTCCGGCCCCGATACCAGCCGGGGTAAATGGTCGTGAACTCGACGAAGCCATCCGCGTCGGTCATCTGGATGCCGCGCAGGAAGGTCGACTTGGCCGCCTCATCGATCTGCTGCTGGGTAGCGTCGCTTCCGGGGCTGTTGGCGCTGACACCCGAGTAGAAGCCGTGTGCATCGCAGTGCCAGACATGGACCGCCGCGTTCGCCAGTGGACCGCACGCTTTGATGTCGGACACACCGACCCGCAACGTAAGTGGCACTCCCGCGCGGCCCTCGGTGATGTCGGCCCGGATCAGCTCATTGGCCAGGTAATACGGTCCCTGGGTCAGCTCCGGTGTCAGCACACAGCTCGTCGGAGTGGCATCGAGAGCAGGGTTGGTCGGCGTCGCGCTGTCACCCTGGGCGGCGGCGCTGAGCGCGCCGACACCCAGCGCGCTCATCCCGAACGCGGTTGCACCAACCTTGATCACGACCCGCCGGGACTGCACATTATCCCCGTCGTCCCGGCCGTCGTCGGGTGCTGTCATTCGATTCATGGCAATTGCTCCATCGTTTCAGCCGGCGCATCCCGGCCCGCGGAGTCCCATCTTGCGGTCCGAACATGTGACAATCCTGAACCGTTCCTGTCAGTTTCCTGTGAAGCCATTCGTCGATCCCGGCTGGATACTCACAGCAAATCCACAGGAAACGGCCAGTCCTCGTCCATCTTCGTACCGGAGGATATCCCTGCGCTGCGGCTGGGTCGGAGCGCCAAGGCACATTGATCGTTCCCAGGAGGAAGCACGCATGCGAACCCGATCCGCCCCGTTGCACCGGCTGGTCCGCTGGACCGCCGGTCCGGCTCTGCTCATGGCCCTGATGCTGGGCCAGGCCGCCAATATCGCCATCGCCCAGGACCAGAGCACGCCGGAAAGCACACCCGAGGCCGGCGTCCTCGACCAGAACCCGGTCTACATCGCCTGCGACGAGAACGTCACCGCCGTCGACGGCAGCACCGCGACCCCGATTCCGGCCACATCGCCCGCGACCACCTGGACCCTGACCGCCGACTCAGCCGCGCGGTACAAGGCCCAGGAAGAGCTGGCCAACAAGGGCGCGAACGAGGCCGTCGGCCAGACCAACTCGATCGTCGGCCAGATCTACTTCGACGACCAGGGCATGCCCCTCGCCTGCTCCCGCTGGGATGTCGATCTGCGCACCCTGACCAGCGATGAGTCCCGCCGCGACAACTACCTGCGCGGCAACACCCTCCAGACCGACACCTACCCGGTCGCCACCTTCGTCCTGACCTCGGTCGAGGGGCTGGATCAGCCGCTGCAGGACAGCCAGGAGACTTCCTTCTCGCTGGTCGGTAACCTGACCATGCACGGCGTCACGAAGCTGGTCCGCTGGAACGTCACCGCCAAGCTCGATGGCGATACGCTGACCGGCACCGGCTCGACCTCCTTCGACATGGAGGACTACAACATCGAGGAGCCACACGTCGGACCGGTCCTCAGCGTCGACCACCACATCACGCTCGAGGTCGACATCGTCGCGACCAAGTCCGCCTGATAACGAACCTGCCGGGATGGGGACCGGCTGTTCCCCATCCCGGCCCATCTCGCATAAGGACCAGAGCCCATGTCCAGGATCAAACGCCACCCCTTTGCCAGCGTGATCGCCGCGGTCGCCGTGATCGTGATGATCGGCGTCGTCGCCTTCGCCGCCTACCTCGCCAGCGCCACCGGCTCACTCCCCTGGCAGACCGACCCCACTCGCATCCCGGTCACCCCGTTCACCGGAATCCCCGGCTTCACCCCGCCAACTCCTCTCCCCACCGCCACCAAAGCCCCGTAGAGCCTCGGTGCCCTTACCACAGTCCGGAGACTCGCTTCCGATCCCTGCCAAACGTCCGGCACCGCCCCGGCCTTTCGTACGGGGCTGAGAAACGATAAGGCGGCCGACGCCTACTCCTTTTTTCCGTCCCTTTAGTGGACTTATTGTCACTTAGCCCGGATCTTTAGCTCCGGGCGGTACCGGGATGCCAGCTCCACGTTGCAGATCCCTCCTCAAGCTCACGCAATACCGTAATCGGCACACGGCCCCAACACTCTCAGACGATTCACAGGAAACGCTCAGGGGCCTCTGATTCCGCCTGCCTAATCTGGAACCGTAGACAAATGGATTGGCCCCCAAACTCCGGGGAAAGGCAATAAGGACAGGCCCGTGAACGCACAGAAAGCAGTCAAACCCTTGATCGTCGCCATTGCCATCGCCCTGGTCGCGCTCGGTGCCGGCTGGAGCTCCGGCATCTTCACCGCCCGCGCCCAGGACGCCTCCGGCTTCACCGCCGGCCAGACCGTCGTCGTCGACAACGATGGCCTGACTCTCCGCAGCGACGTCGGCACCGCCTCCGATGCGCTCGAAGTCCTGCCGCAGGGCGCCTTTGCTGAGATCCTCGACGGGCCGATCGCCGACGGCGAGTACACCTGGTACCTCGTCTCCTTCGACAACCTCAGCGGCTACGTCGCCGGCGAATACCTGGCCGACGCCGCCTCGACGGGCTCGTTCGCGGTCGGCGACACCGTGACCGTCGCGACCGACGCCCTCAACCTCCGCGACGACGCGACTACCTCCGGCAACGTTACCGACGTCCTCGGCTCAGGCGCGGTCGGCACTGTCCTCGCCGGCCCGATCGATGCCGATGGCTACGCCTGGTACCAGCTCGATGTCGACGGGGTCACCGGCTGGGCGGCCCGCCCATTCCTCGCATACGGCGCGGTCTCCGCATCGACCACCGACACGACCACAACCACCGGCACGGGCTCGCTCCTGGTCAATACCGACTGGCTCAACGTCCGCGACTCGGCC
>DASQCG010000467.1:0-10591 GCA_035634825.1 Thermomicrobiales bacterium
TCGGTCGTTCCGAACGGCTGACTGTCCGCGCCGCTCGCTCGTCGGCGCACGGGTTCCGTTCACGGCGGGTCCGGATCGCCACCGCCGCAAGCGCCGTCCTCCTGATCTTCTCGATCCTGGCCGGAACCGCCCTCGCGGACCAGCAGTACCGTGTTCGCGAGGGCGACACGATCACCATCGTCGGCGAGCGCTTCGGCGTGGATCCGGTCGCGATCCTCGAGGCAAGCGGACTGGACACCCCGGAGTACCTCTACCCCGGTCAGGAACTCACGATCCCGGGCATCGCTGATGCCGGGCTCGGCACCGGCTGGGTGCTCGGCACCTACGAAGTGGTCTACGGGGATACCATCGGCGCCATCGCCTGGAACCTGCATGTCAGCGCCTCCGACCTGCTCGAGATCAACGGCCTGAGCGCTGATGCCATCATCGTCCCCGGTCAGGTGCTCGTCGTGCCCGACACGCCGGCGACCAAGGAAGAGACGCTGGCGCAGCTCGACGAGCTCAGCAGCGAGCAGGTCACCGGCGAAAGCGAAGAAGCCGCGGCGGCAGACGTTGCGGATCAGACGGCCACCGCCCAGTTGCCCGCATCCGCGTGGGTCAGCGTCCCAACCTACGTCCAGCGGCGCAATTTGAGCTGCGAATATGCCGCGACCTACATCGCGACGGCCGCATTCGGTCCCGGCATCGACGAGTCGACTTTCTGGAACAGCATCCCGGTCACCCAGAATCCGCACTACGGCTATCGCGGCGATATCGATGGCTGGTGGGGTAACTACACCGACTACGGCATCTACCCGGAGCCGCTCGTGCCCGTCCTGAATGCGAACGGCTATGGTGGGGACGTCTTCTACGGCGAGTCGGATCCGACCTACCTGATGCAACAGCTCGCCTGGGGACGGCCGGTTGTGGTCTGGCTGGCGATGTGGGGCGATACGGGCATCCGTTTCGAGGATGAGGGCAGCTACACGATCTTCTCCGGCGAGCACGTCATGACCGCCTACGGCTACGACGAAACCGGCGTCTACCTCTCCGACCCCGCCACTGGCGGCACGAAGTACTACGACTGGGCAACCTTCCTCTGGATGTGGGGCACCAGCGATGGCATGAGCCTGGCGGTCTATCCGTTGTAGCTCACGCCCAGTTCGCCGGCAGCCTGCCTGCTTGGACAGGCTGCCGCTGCGCGTTCAGCCACGTATGCTTCGGTATTGAACGAGGCGGACGCACATGCACCGAGGCGGTGGCGGCCGGGCAAACCGGCTCTTCCCCACGACTGATATCGACCCTAAATCCCTGCAACGACCAGACTCGGAGACCGTGCGGCGGGTCGCCCGCTTCTTCGTGCCCTACAAGAGTCGAGTCGCCATCTCGATCGTCGCGATCCTGATCACCGCCGCGCTCGGCCTGGTCAATCCGCTCCTGCTCAAATTGATCATCGACGACGCGATCGCGAATCAGGATCTCCAGAAGCTCTACCTGTACGTCAGCCTGATGATCATCCTGCCGATCATCGCGGGCCTGATCGGTGTCGGACAGACCTGGCTCAACACCGTTATCGGCCAGCGGGTCATGAGTGACCTCCGCGAGCAGCTCTACAGTCACCTCCAGCGAATGCCGCTCCGCTTCTTCACCGAAACGCGCACTGGCGAGATCCAGTCCCGCCTCAGCAACGATGTCGGTGGCATCCAGCGGGTCGTGACCGACACTGCCACCAGCATCGTCAGCAACCTGGCGATAGCAATCTCGACGGTCATCGCGATGTGGCTGCTGGACTGGCGTCTGGCCCTGCTCTCGCTGGCCATGTTGCCGATCTTCGCGGTCCTGACCCGCAAGGTCGGTCAGGCGCGGCGCGAGGTCACGTCCAGCACGCAACGCTCCCTGGCCGACATGACGACGATCCTCGAAGAGACGCTTTCAGTCAGTGGTGTGCTGCTCACCAAGGCGTTCGGGCGGCAGGCGCACGAGATCGACAAGTTCCGGGCCGAGAACAAGAAGCTGATCGGGTTTCAGATCCGCGAGCAGATGATCGGCCGCTGGTTCTTCATGATCATCGGCACCTTTTTCTCGATCACGCCGGCGCTCGTCTACCTCGTCGCCGGGCGGGAAATCATCCACGGCGGCGCAATGACGGTCGGTTCGATCGTCGCTTTCACGACGCTCCAGAGCCGGCTCTTCTTCCCGCTCGGGCAACTCCTGAACATCCAGGTCGAGATCCACGGCGCCTTCGCCCTCTTCGACCGGATCTTCGAGTACCTTGACCTGCCGATCACCCTCAGGGACGAGCCGGGCTCAGTCTCGCTCAGCCACGACGAGGTCCAGGGCCGGGTGACGTTCCGCGATGTCTCGTTCCGGTACGACCGCCCGGCAGACCCCGAGGCCGACGGCGCGCAGCCATTCACCCTGACCGACATCTCGTTCGAGGCCGAGCCGGGGCAGCTCGTCGCCCTGGTCGGACCGAGCGGCGCCGGCAAATCGACGATCTCGATGCTGATTCCCCGCCTCTACGACGTCGACTCTGGCGCGGTCGAGATCGACGGCCGGGACGTCCGCACGATCACGCTCGAGTCGCTGGGCCAGCTCATCGGCATGGTCACGCAGGAGACATACCTGTTCCACTCCACCGTCCGGGAGAACATCGCCTACGGTAGGCTGAACGCGACCGATGCCGAGATCGAGGCGGCCGCGCGCGCGGCGGCGATCCATGACCGGATCGCGGATTTGCCGGACCGATACGACACCGTCGTCGGCGAGCGGGGATACAAGCTTTCAGGCGGCGAGAAGCAGCGCATCGCGCTCGCTCGGGTCATCCTCAAGGACCCACGCATCCTGATCCTCGACGAGGCGACCAGCGCGCTCGACACGCACTCGGAACGGCTGATCCAGGCGGCGCTGGAGCGGCTGATGGCAGGCCGGACCACGATCGCGATCGCCCATCGCCTGAGCACGGTGCTGGCCGCGGATCAGATCCTGGTCATCGAACGGGGACGGATCGTCGAGCGTGGCCGCCACGCCGAGCTTCTTGCGCTCGGTGGACTCTATGCGCGCCTCTACCGGGAGCAGTTCATCGAGCTTGAACAACCAGCTCTCGAACCGGCTCGGGCGCATTGAGCTGATCAAATACCCGCTCGCGCAGATACCAGATCACGACGCTGAGGTTGATCAGCGCAAGCAGAAGAATCACCAGGCGCACCGGCGACAGGTCGAGCAGGAGGCCAATGATGACCACCATCATCGGCGAAGAGACACCGACCACCGCATCGCGCAGGCCCAGCAACCGGCCCCGGAACTCGACGTCAGTGATCCGCCGGAACACGGTCTGGTTGTTCGGCACCATGATGCCGAAGCCGATGCCTGTCAGCGCCAGCGCGGCAACCGACACCGGCACCGGGAACAACCCTGAGAGCAATAGAAGGCTCGCGAAGAGCAGCACCAGAGCGACCAGCATCGAGCGGTAGGCTGTCAGCCGGCGGCCGATGATCCCGAAGGCCAGGCCGCCGAGGATCACGCCGATCCCGTCCGCGGCCAGCATTACGCCGCCGGCGCGAGAGGAGCCGTAGTGGTCGTGAGCGATCTTGGGGATGACGACGGCAGCCAGTGGCACGGCCGTCAGGTTCACGCAGACGATCAGCGAGAAGAAGCGGACCAGCAGGGCACGGGAGCGCAGATATTCCCACCCAGCCCGGACATCGCCCATGAAGGTCAATTCGGGACGCAGCGGCCGGGTCGTCAGCGGGACGAGCACGGTGATCAGCAGCGCACTGACCGCGAAGGACGCCGCGTCGACCCATAGCGCATTGACGGCGCCAATCCAGGCGATCAGCCCGCCGGCCAGGATCGGGCCGAAGATGCGGGCCACGCCATCGGCCGAGGAAAAGGCGGAGTAGACGCGCTCGGGTCTCCAACCGGTCAGGTCGATCAGGTCGGTCACGATTCCATACCGGGCGTTGCCGCCGGGCGAGTCGAGAATCGCGCCGAGGAAGGCCAGCACCAGTACCTGCCAAAGCCGGAGACCGATGGTGTGCATCAGGATGGGAATCGCCGCGATCGAGAGACCGCTGGCGAGATCGGAGACGACGGACAGCCACTTGGGTCCAAAGCGATCGACGACGACACCGCCGGCGATGGCCGCGAGCAGAAATGCCGCCATCTGGGTGGCGGCGACGAGGGCGGTTTGGGCCGCGCTGTCGGTTGTCTCGAGCACGAACCAGGGCAACGCGAACATCGTCACCTGGTTGCCGGTCAGGGAGATCGCGTTGGCCGAAAGCAGGGCGATGATCCCCACCTTGTCGCGGCGCGATGCGATTCCTGAGGTGGCTCCGAAGTCCGGTTCAGTCATGCAGCGCGACCGAACCGGAGGAGTTAGTCACCAGTAGTCTGAATACCCCCCACATGTTACAAAGATTAGCGGCAATGTCGCCGGAATGCACCTCCTTTTGGGGCGAATCGTTCTCGAATCGAACTGTGGGCGCGAGGGTCAGATATATACTTTCCGCAATCACAATGCGCGCCGCCGCTGTGGCGACGACGAGTTTGGGAGCGATCGATGCCAGAGTTTCAGGTAGGTGACATTGTCCGGGTCGAGATGCCACGCGGGTATAGCACCCGGGGCGTGCTTGGCATCAGCCTGCTGTTCAGTACCTCGCCTGAAGCGCGCTTCGAAGGTGCGATTGGCACGGTAACCGAGATCAACCCGATCGGCTCCCACTCGGTACACCAGTACCTCGTCGATTTCCGTACCCATGACAACAGCCGGGTTGGCATCCCCTGGCAGGCGCAGTGGTTCCGCGAGGAGTGGCTGGCGCTCAAGGAGCGACCCACGGCGACGGAAGCCGAAGCCGCCCGGACCGGTCCGGAGGCGACCTGGCCCACACGCCCGGAGACAGAGGCGGCTGACGCGGGGTCCGCGGCGGCCGGAATCGCCCATCCGGAAGCAAAGATCTTCACCGAGGGCCGAAAGGACTTCGCTCCTCCGGGTCTCGATCCCGGCACGATCACCGGCACGGTCCCGCCGTCCGCCTATGGAGTCGCCTCTCCGTCCGCGACCGGACAGGTCGCCCCAAACGAATTGGCTGACGAGGTCCAGCAGCAAACATCCGACCCAAACGCGGTCATGCCCTGGTCCACCGATGCTCTGGAGCAAACGAAGACAGAGCCCGCTGCCGATCAGGCGGATCAAGTCGTAGTTACGTCAACTGAATGGGTCGCGGCGGCATCGGATGGCGAAACGGTGACCGTCATCCACGGCCAGGAAACAGTTGTAACGCCGGTCTCCGACCCGGAGGCGCCTGGTGACGGGCTGAGCGCGCCGGCCCGGGATGCGTCCGGCCCGGAGAAGAGCGAAGCATTTACCGGACCCGACCGGGCGGACGACCGCTCCGGCGCGGATGTCCCGACCTTCGAGCCTACAGCCGAATCCATGGGCGCCGTAGTCGACGCGACCACGCCATCGAGCGCCCCCGGATCCTTCCAGGATCATGCGGACTCAGAGGCGGCACCGATCGTCGAGCAGGGCGATGGATTCGTCCGCGTTCAGGGAATGAGTGGATGCCCGGACGGCTTCCCGATCAAGGGCAACTCCAGCAGCGGCATCTATCACATCCCGACTGATGCGTCCTACCAGCGCACGATCCCCGAGGTCTGCTTCGCCTCCGAAGACATCGCAATCGCCAACGGCTACCGCGCCCCGAAGGGCCGCGGCTAGAACGCCCTTCGGGGCAGCCGCAATATCGCACAAACCGAGAGCGGGGAGCCCGATTGGGCTCCCCGCGTTACTTCTGGGCGATCAGACCTTGGCCAGCGCCTGGTCGAGGTCGTCGATCAGGTCGGATACCGTCTCGATGCCGACCGAGAGGCGCACGTAGTCCGGCGTGACGCCGGTCAGCACATGCTCTTCTTCAGTGAGCTGCGAGTGAGTCGTGCTGGCCGGGTGGATGATCAGCGACTTCGCATCGCCGATGTTGGCCAGGTGCGAGAAGAGCTTGACTGACTCGATCAGCTTGCGGCCGGCATCCAGCCCGCCCTTGACCCCGAAGCCCAGGATTGCGCCGAACTTACCCCGATAGTGGTACTTCGACGCCTGGGCATAGGCCGGGTGCGTCGGCAGACCCGGGTAGTTGACCCAGCTCACCTTCGGATGCTCGGTCAGGAAGCGCGCGACGGCGACGGCATTCTCGCTGTGCCGATCCATCCGCACCGGCAGCGTCTCGATCCCCTGCAGGATCAGCCAGGAGTTGAACGGCGAGATCGCACCGCCGGTATCGCGCAGAACTGACACGCGCAGCTTGATCGCATATGTGATCGCGCCGAACGCGTCCCAGAACTTCATGCCGTGGTAGCTCGGATCCGGCTCGGTGAACTCCGGGAACTTGCCGGATGCCGCCCAGTCGAACTTGCCGCCGTCCACTACCACACCTGCGATGCTGGTACCGTGACCGCCGAGGAACTTGGTCGCCGAGTGGATGACGATGTCCGCGCCGTGCTTGATCGGGTTGACCAGGTAGGGGCTGGGGATCGTGTTGTCGATGATCAGCGGAATCCCGTTGTCATGCGCGACCCTGGCGACGCCTTCGATGTCGAGCGTGATCAGGTTTGGGTTGCCGACCGTTTCCGAATAGACCGCCTTGGTCTTGGGCGTAATCGCGGCGGCAACAGCCTCCGGCGTCGGCTCGCAGAAGATGACGTTGATCCCCATCTTCGGCAAGGTGTACTGGAAGAGGCTGTAGGTGCCGCCATAGAGGCTTGTGGTCGAGACGATGTCGTCGCCGGCCCGGGCGATGTTCAGGATCGCCGCAGTCTCAGCTGCCTGACCGGAGGCGAAGGCGAGCCCCGCCACACCGCCTTCGAGCGCCGCCACGCGCTGCTCGAAGGCATCGGTGGTCGGGTTCATGATCCGGGTATAGATGTTGCCGAACTCCTGCAGACCGAACAGGCGGGCGGCATGCTCCGGATCCTTGAAGACGTACGACGTGGTCTGATAGAGCGGCACGGCCCGCGAGAGCGTGTTCGGATCGGGATCCTGGCCGGCGTGAAGCGCCAGCGTCTCGAATCCCAACGGCTTCTCGGTCGTGTCTGACATTGTGCGTAATTCCTTTCTGATTCACCGCAACGCGGCGAATCATCCATCCAGAAACGTATCTGCAGGCGCCGCGGAGGACGGCTCCGGTGCATTCAATATGGGGTGTGGTCAAGCCCCTCCGCCGAAACGCGCCATGAAGGGCTTCAGGACAGCGGTCAACTGTTCCCACTCCTTCAGGAAGGCGTCGTGGCCGTGGGGAGAATCGAGCTCGTCGTAACGAACGTCCTTGCCGGCAGCCGCCACGCGCGCCGCGAACTCGCAGACGGCGTCCGGCGGGTAGAGCCAGTCGCTGCGGATGCCGACCAGCAGCATCGGCGCCGCGATCTTGTCGACCCAGTGCGCCTCGCCACCATCCCGATTCAGGTCATAGAGATCCATCGCCCGGGTTAGGTAGAGGTGACTGTTGGCGTCGAACCGGCGGACCAGCGCCGCGCCGTGGTAGTGGACGTAGCCCTCGACGTCGAATGTGCCCCCGAATGCCGGGTAAAGGCTCGGGCGGGTCGCCGGCTTGCGCGCGAACCGCATCTCCATGCTTTCCCGGCTGTGGAAGGTGACCATCGCGATCATCCGCGCGATCGCCAGTCCATCCGCGGGGAACACTCCTTCGTTGGCATATTCGCCACCGCGCCAATCGGGATCGGCCATGATTGCTCGCCGTCCAGCCTCATTCAGCGCGATGCCTTGCGGGCCGAGCGACGGTGTGGCGGCGATCGGGGCCGACGCGACGACCAGGTCCGGGTGGCGCGTGGCCCACTCGAGTGCCTGACATCCACCAATCGAGCCACCGATCGCGATCAGCTTCGTGATCCCGAGCTGTTCGACCAGGCGACGCTGAGCGTTGACCATGTCGCCGATCGTGACCAGTGGGAAGCGCATTGCGTAGGGTCGGCCGGTCAGCGGGTCGACCGATGTCGGGCCGGTCGTGCCCTGGCAGCCGCCGAGCAGGTTCGCGCAGATGACGAACTTGCGGTCGGTGTCGATCGCCCGGCCGGGACCGATCAGCGGATCCCACCAACCGCCCTCGCCGGCCGCCTTGCTATCTCCGGTCAAGGCGTGGAGGACGATAACGGCGTTATCGCCGGCGGCGTTGAGCTCGCCCCATGTGCGATAAGCCATGGTCACCGACGGCAAATGCCCGCCCAACTCCAGATCAAGCGAACCGATCTCGAGCTGTTGCAGGGCGCCGTCGTCCCGGGAATCGGCCAGGCGCTGTGGTGGGACAACGCTCAGGCGTGCACGCCCTGCCGACCGGGACGAAGCCCGGGCGGGCGCCGCGAAGACCGGCGTGAAGGATGAACCGTCATTGAATTGATTCATTCGCGCGCTACCCCACGCATATGGCAATGCCTACCAGTCGCGGCACGGCATTGCCGGAGACTGCCAATCGATCACAGATGTGATCTGCGGTTGTCTTGCTGCTCGGGGGAACAAAAATCCCCCTGCAAGAGCAGGGGGCGAACGTTTCGCTGGTCCCTTATCTCGCAGATTGCTCTGCCGGAGTTAGCACCTTACAGCGAATTGCGCTGCAGGCTGCCGGGTTTCACAGGGCCGTCTCCCTCCACCCGTCTGATAAGGCAGTATTCGGTTGTTGCGCCGGATGGTAGCGGGGAGCACGCGGGCGTGTCAAGCGGTCCGATCTTTGGTCGTTGGTAGATGGACGTTGGACGTTGGTTTTTGAAGACTTTGCATCAGACCGTGCAACGGGCGAGCAACCTCGGTCGTTCGGATGATGAGATCGTCGAAGGTTGCCGTGTCGACATACTCCAATCGATTGGCGATGATCAGATGCGTTTCGACTTCGCATAAAGAGCCATATGCGATCGCGACGTGATGAGCGAATTCCTTGCGACTACTTCGGCCCTGACCTTCTGCGATATTGGCCGGAACGGAAACTGCGGCTCGCCGGATCTGATTGGTTAGCCCATAGATTTCAGCCTTTGGCCATCCGCCGGTTATGCGATAGATACGCTCGACCAGGTCAACCGATCGCTGCCACGCCACAAGGTCACGAAAACCACGCACAGTCAACCAAGACTCCTTTCTCCATTACGGCGAGCCTCTTGTCAGTTTCCATCTACCAACGTCCAACGTCCAACTACTTCTCCGCTCCAGCGGTGTTCCGCAGCCGCGGATCCAGGGCGTCCCGCAGGCCGTCGCCGAGCAAGTTGAAGCCGAGGACGACGAGGGCGATGGCCGTGCCGGGGAAGATGGCGGCCCACGGGGCTTGCTGCAGAAAGCCGTAGCTGCTGGCGACCATGGAGCCCCAGGAGGGGTTGGGTGGCTTGTTGCCAAGCCCGAGGAAGGAGAGGGAGGCCTCCGCCAGGACGGCAGCGGCGAAGTTCAGCGACGCGTGCACGATCAGCGGCGCGGTCACATTCGGAAAGACATGCCGGGCCAGGATGCGTGGCGTCGATACGCCGGTCGCGACTGCCGCCTCAACGTACGTCGTCTGCCGGATAGCCAGCGTCGCTCCGCGCACGACCCGCATGAAGGTCGGCATGTAGACGATCGCGATGGCAATCATCGCATTGGTCAGGTTGTTGCCGCGCGTCGTGATGAACACGATCGCGAGCAGCACGGCCGGAAAGGCCCAGATCACATCCATCAGCAGGACAAGAATGTTGTCGACCCAGCCGCCGAGGTAGCCCGCGATCAACCCGAGCACGATGCCGACGCTGCCGGCCAGGCCGACCGAGATGAAGCCAACCTGGAACGAGACGCGGCTGCCATAGAGCATCCGGGTCAGGATATCCCGGCCGAACTCGTCGGTCCCCATCAGGAACTGCCGGCTTGGCGCCTCGAGGATGTGTTTCGAGAACTGCTGCGTCGGACCGTATGGCGCCAGGTACCGCCCGAAGATGGCGATGAGGGAAAAGACGATGATGATCACCAGGCCGGTCAGGGCGAGGGGCTGACGTCGAACGCTTGCCCACATCGAGGGCCTGCTTGGCATGCGGACCGTATGCAACCGGGAACCGAGGGTTGAGGTTCCCTCCAATTCAGCGGACTCGCGCTCGATGCTCACCTCTGCCATGGCGCTACGCCCGCCGCAAACGCGGATCGACGACCGCGTACAGGATGTCGACCAGCATGCTCACCGTGACGAAGATCGTGGCCAGGACCAGCGTCACCCCCTGCACGACCGGGTAATCGCGATTCCGGATCGCGTCATAGATGTACCGGCCCAGGCCGGGCAGGCCAAAGATCTGCTCGATGATGACGGTGCCGCCAAGCAATCCCGCCAGTTGGATGCCGCCGATCGTGATGATCGGGAGCGCCGAATTGGGCAGCACGTGACGCGTCAGAACACGTGAGCCCGAGAGCCCTTTCGCCCGCGCAACGCGCACATAATCCTGATTAACCACCTCAAGCACCGCCGATCGGGTGTTGCGCATCATCACCGCGGCAAATGGCAGGGCCAGGCTGATCGCCGGCATGATCATGCCCTTGAGGTTCTTGATCGGATCGACGGTGAACTTCTCATACCCGACCGGCGGCAGCCACTTCAGGTTGTAGGAG
>DASQCG010000468.1:0-16911 GCA_035634825.1 Thermomicrobiales bacterium
CCCTCGTAGCCGTGCGGCAGGAGCAGAACCAGCGACGGATGCTGCATCCACTTGGCCCGGGCGGCGGCGATGAACTGGTCGATCATGATCTGGGCGCCGTTCGAGAAGTCGCCGAACTGCGCCTCCCAGAGGACCATTCGACCGGAGGCATGGACGCTGTAGCCATACTCGAAGCCGACGACCGCCGCCTCCGAGAGTGGACTGTTGTAGACGGCGAAGCTGGCTGTTGCGCCGGGCAGATGCTGGAGCGGCGTCCAGGTCGCGTTATTGGCCGGGTCGTGCAGGACGAGGTGGCGCTGGCTGAAGGTGCCACGCTCGGCGTCCTGCCCGCTCAGGCGGATCGGGATCCCGTCCGAGATCGTCGCGGCAAAGGCGTACGTCTCGGCCAACGCCCAGTCGACCTTGGCGTCCGGGCTGTCGAGCAGTTTGGCGCGGCGCTCCCACTGGCGAGCCAGCTTCGAGGTAATCGCAAAACCGTCCGGCAGCCCGTGGATCGCGGCGTGGATCTCGCGCAGCCGGGCTTCGGGCAGGGCGGTTTCGACCTCGCGCCGGCCGGCCGGGTGGTGCTCGTGCACCTCGACCTCGGCTGTGCCGTCGGTCACCGATCGGCGCACGCCGGCCAGGCGATCCATTGCCTCGGACACGAGTTGATCCGCATCCGCCTGCGTGATCTCGCCGGAGGCGATCAGGCGGTCGGCCCAGATTGCGCGGACCGTCGGGTGATTGTTGATCTGCTCGTAGAGCACCGGCTGGGTGAACATCGGCTCGTCGCCTTCGTTGTGACCCCAGCGACGGTAGCCGACCAGATCGACCAGGAAGTCCTTGCCAAACTCCTGTCGGTAGGCCATCGCCATCCGGCAAACCGCGAGGCAGGCCTCGGGATCGTCGGCATTGACATGGACGACTGGAATCTCGAAGCCCTTGGCGAGGTCGCTGGCGTAAAGGGTCGAGCGCGAGTCGGTCGGGTCGGTCGTGAAGCCGACCTGGTTGTTGACGATGATGTGGATCGTGCCGCCGGTGGTGTATCCGCGGAGGCCGGCCATGTTCAGGGTCTCGGCCACGACGCCCTGACCCGGGAATGCGGCATCCCCGTGGATCGCGATCGCGACGCTGGCCTTGGGATCACGTCCGGGCTCGCCGGGGTGATCGGTGATGTCCTGCGAGGCGCGGACCATCCCCTCGATGACCGGGTTGACCTGCTCGAGGTGGCTCGGATTCGGGGCGAGGACCATCGGCACCTCGACCGCCATCCCGTGCTCACCCCGCAGGAGCCGGGCGCCGAGGTGGTATTTGACGTCGCCCGAGAAATCCTCGGACGGATCGTTGACGTTGGATGGATCGCCGCCGACCGCCTTCGACTTCTTCTTGCCTTCGAAGGCCTGGATGATCGCCGCGTAGGGCTTGCCGAGGACATGGGTGAGGACGTTCAGGCGGCCGCGGTGGGCCATGCCGATCACAACTTCGCGCGTGCCGGATGCGGCAGCCGCATGGACGCACTCGTCGATCATCGGCACGACTACGTCGTTGCCTTCGACCGAGAAGCGCTTCTGGCCGAGATAGGTCTGATGCAGGAAGCGCTCGAAGCTCTCGACCTGGGTCAAGCGGCGAAGCAGCGCGCGGCGGGTGGCCGGCTCGAGCGGCGCCGTGAATTGACCAGACTCGACGGCATTGTGCAGCCAACGACGCTCCGTCGCGACCTGGATGTGATCGAAGTCGTAGCCGACCGAGCCGGAATAGATCTCGCGCAGGTTCTGCAGAGCTGCGGCGGCGTTCGGCGCGCTGTTCGCGGCCGGCCCGCCAACGACTGCGGCCGGCAGGCTGGCGAGATCGGCAGCGGACAGGCCGTGAAAGTCGGGGTCAAGCTCCGGAGCGCGGGGTGGGGTCGAGCCGAGCGGATCGATCGTCGCATCGAGATGCCCGTACTCGCGGACGGCCTGGGCGAGCGCGGCGGCGGCGGTGATCTTCGTGACATCCGCGGCCGGCGCGGCGGCGCCATTCGCACCGATTCGAGTGGGCGCCGCGGTCAAGGCGACCAGTGAGGCTGAATCGAGACTGTCGAAGTACGCCTTATCAGCGGGGGAAACTGAAGCCGGGTCGTGGGTATAGCGCTCGTAGAGCTCCAGCACGTAGCCGGCATTCGGCCCGAAAAACGCGCGTAGGTCGCTCATCGATGTCCTGTCCAATCCATCCCTGATACCCCTGGCCACACTGCCTGGGCGTCACTCACGGAACCGGCCCGAACACGGCGTCCGGCGAAGCGTGTCGGCGATCTCGGGGCGGGGAGCCACGATCAGGACCGCCAAACGAGCGGGCGCTCGTCGAAACGCTCGGATTCAGGCCGCGCGTGACCTTCAGAATAGCACAGCCCTAAAGCGTTTTGGCCGCGCATCGCGTGCCTGAGGTACTGACTCGACAGAATCGTTTCAGATCATTTGACGAGACGAACAAGAACCGGCGTGTGGGGGCGCCGGCCCTCGTTGTGGCTGCGGGGTACGGTTCGGACGGTTTACGAGCTCGGGGAGGCCACCGGTGTAGCCGCGCCGCTTCCACCGCCCATCGACATGATGTCCTTGGTTAGGTAGACGTAGACCGTCGTCGTACCGTCGCCGTTGTCATGGAGCGAGGCCACGCCGCTCAGACCGGAGTTGTTGAGCGGGGCCATCCCGAAGAGCATATCGGTCTGGCCGATCATCATGCCGCCGATATCTCCGCAGGCAACGTAATTGCCGATGTTCTCGGCACTCTCGTGAACATTGATCGCATGCTCACCGTTCAGGATGTCGGTCACGGCCATGTCGACTGTCGTCACACTCGAGAGCACCGGGATCGCGTTGGTCGATCCCATCATGCTGCCGCCCATCGCCATTGGGGTGCCGTTGTTCATGGCCTCAGCGCTGACGTTGCTGAGCGGAGCGACGACATCGCCGAGATTGGCGCAGGACCCGTTATGGATATGGGCAGGATGGGACTCGCCTGACATACCCGGCATTCCCGGACTCGCCTGCGGCGTGCCCTGCGCGATTACTCCGCCATTGACCCCGATGAAGATCATGCCGGCAGCCAGTAACGCGGCCAGTGCAAAGAGTGCGTTCCGCATGTTGTGTTCTCCCTGTTCGTGTGCGGACCAAGTGTCCCAGCGCGGGAACTGCCAATCTGGCACGTGCGCTGAGCGCCGATACTACGGCGGTTATCCGGCTGTGGTCGTATCAGTCACTACGCCAGGCGCTGACATGGGCCACAAAAAGCAATCAGGCCGGCGACTTCCATCGCCAGCCTGATTGCTGTGGAGCGAAGCGGCAGATTTGCCTGAAAAACTACTTCACTGTCACCGTCGACTTCATGTTCGCGTGGTACTCACAGTGATAGGCAAAGCTGCCAGCCTGATCGAAGGTGAAGCTGAATGTTCCGCCCGGATCGATCTTGCCGGACTGGAAGCCGCCGCTGCCATCCTGGGTCACCGTGTGCGGGACGGAGTCGTCGTTGGTCCAGGTGACCGTCGTGCCGACCGCAACCTCGAGCGGATCGCCAAAGGCAAAGTCCTTGATGCTGACGGCGACCGCGTTCCCACTGTCGCTCGACGCGGCTGGGGTCGAGGCGCTGCCATAGCCACCGCCTTCGCTCGGCGTACCCGTCTCATGACCGCCGCTGGCCGACACCTCGGTCGCGAAGACCGTGACGCCGGTCGTGCCGTCGCCGTTGTCATGCAGCCAGGCGACGCCGCTGTACCCGGAGTCGTTGAGTTGGCTGAGGCCGATGGCAAGGTCGGTTCCGCCGATGACGGTTCCGCCGAGATCTCCGCAGAGAATGTAGTTCTGGATGTTTTCCTTGCTCTCGTGGACGACGATCGCGTGGTTGCCATCCAGCAAATCATTCAGGGCGGAATTGACGGTCGTCATGCTGAGGTCGACCGGAACCGCGGAAGTGGAGCCCATCGGCTCGGTCGCCATTGGCGTGCCATTGGTCGCGTTATCGCCGCCAAGATCGTTGAGCGGGAAAACGACGTCACCCGGCGCGGGACACTGGCCGGTATGGATATGGGCCGGATGGGGCGTGCCCTCATGGGCGCTGGCCGGGCCGCCGATCATGACGGCGGATCCAAGCAACATCGCTCCCGCCACTGTGACAACACCGAATCGCTTGGCAAGGGTCTGACGCGTGTTCAAGGTCTTCTCCTCCACATCTGCCGCTGGTCATCAGGGACCAACGTCTATACGCGCCTCGCGCCGGATTGGTTGTGTCGCCCGGCAAAAGAGATTCGCCGGACCACATCTGCCGATCATACCCCCAAGGACCCGCATTTCGGCTTGTTTTCCGGGCGAATCGAGATATCGGCGCTACCCGACCCGCGGCGCGACCTTCGTTTTGAGCAGCTCGATCGTCTGCTGATCGCGCGCGTCGAGCTGGATGATGAAGTACTGGATGCCGATCCCGACCATGGCCTGGTAATAGCGGATGGCGCGGTCCGGGTCGGCGATCAGCATGGAGCTGGTGCCGTCGCGCCGGGTGCCTGGCGACGTGGATTTCGAGGTGTCGAGGGCGTTGGCTTTTGCCCGTGCCTCCGCCATGGTCTCGCCGAGGATCAGGTAGAGCGTGAAGTGCGTGCGCAGGACTTCCGCGGGATCGCGGCCGACGGCGTCGCAGTGCCCGTCGAGGGCATCGAGCATGCGCGTGATCGACGCGGCCCGGGTTTGGTCGTCGACGGTGTCGTCGGTGAGGGAGTTTCCCTCGCGCACGTTGCAGGCGTCGCCCCACTGCGCCACCAGCCGCAGCGTGACCCGCTCGCCATTGCCGGCGACGACGATCGGCGGGCGCGGCTGCTGAACCGGACGCGGCTCGGCGACCATGTTCTCAGTGTTGAAGACCGTGCCCTGGTAGCTGAATGGCGGTTCCGACCAGACGCCATGGACAATCGCGAGCGTGTCCTCGAGCGCGGCGAGGCGATGCGCGGCGCTGCCAAACTCCCGCCCGAGCGCGGTGAACTCCGGCCGCAGCCAGCCGGAGCCGAGCCCGAGGATGTGGCGACCGTTGCTGAGGTTGTCGAGATCGGTCGCGAGCCGGGCGAGGTGGGCCGGATGGCGATACATCGCGCAATTGACGGTCGAACCCAGGCGGACCCTTGACGTGCGCGTGGCCAGGCCGGAGAGGGCGATCCACGGGTCGACGTGCATCAGTGGATGGTCGAAAATCGAGAGATAGTCGTAACCGAGCTCTTCGACCTTCCCGGCCGTTGTGATCAGGTCCGCGAGGGCATCCCGCTCATTCGGGACGATCAGCTGCACGCCCCACCTGATTCCCTCGTCCGCCGCTGCTACCCACGGATGTCGCGCCACTTTTTGCTCCTGCCTGCTGAATTCGTCACTGCCGGGCATTGTCGCGCACGGACCGGACCTTCGGGCCGGGTAGTCGGTGGGATTGAAATAACTCTTTGCGGCAGATACCATCGCAACTTCACACAGCGGCAGCCGCCATCGATTGGAGGGGGAATCGCAGTGGATCAGTCGAGAGCAGTTCGTATCGATGAGTACGTCGACGACGTAACCAGTCCGGTCGTCCGCGAGATCCTGATGCATCTCTGCGAGATGGAGAACCCGAGTTACGGTTCGATCATAGAGTGGTGCGAGACCCGGGGAGATTGCGCCCAAGCGGTCGTCTGCCCCGAATGCGGGGTGCAGTACCTGCTCGACGATGATGAGATGGCCGAATTGCGCGTCATCTCGGCGCGAACCGGCGAGATCCTCTCCTGCGGCGTCATCTGGGATTAGCACCTCAACCAAGTCGGGAGAGGCGGGATGACGGGCGACGGCGGTGATGGCACACGCGCGAATCCCTGGCGGCTGAAAACGCCGCCGGGAACTTCCGAGTACGAAATGTACCGTGATGAGAGCGCCGATCCAGCGACCTTGGTCTGCGTGGTCGGCACGACGACACTTGGCTATCAACTCCGCAGTATCGAGGATCTCCACGCCATGCTGAAGGAGCACAGCGACTGGATGCCGCTCGGCGCTGCCGACGAGCAGAAGCCGGCGGCCGAGGGCACGGTCGAGGCGTGGGGCCGATCCCCGGACAACCCAGTGGGCGGCTGGTACGGCACGAAGAAGGGTCTGCGGGGCCGGTTTGGCATGTATGTACCGCCATTGTTGGAGCGGCTGGGTCTGGCCGAACTGGAGCACAATCCGCGCAACAATCGTATTCGGGCGAAGTAGGTTTTCGGTTTTCGGTTTTCAGTTTTCGGGAAGAGCATACTTGGCGACCGGATGCCTATTCGCATCCATCCACCATCAACTAACCACCATCCACAAACTTCGCGCCTCCGCGCCTCAGAAAAACGTCTCCTCGGTCACCTGACCGTCCTTGACCGCCAGGCGGCGGTTGCAGATACGCTCGGCGGCGAATTCGTCGTGAAGGACGATCATCAGGGTGCCGGTGAACTCGCTGAGCGCGACCTCGAACTGCTCCCGCGATGTGATGTCGAGGTGATTGAGCGGCTCGTCGAGCAACAGCAGGTTGCACCCTTCGAGCACGAGCAATGCCAGCGCCAGCCGGGATCGCTCACCATACGAGAGCGTCGAGACCGGGTTCGTCACATTGGCCGCCGTGAACAGGAAGCGGTGCAGGAAGCTCCGCGCGTCCGATTCGGAGAGCTCGGATCTGAGTCGTACGAGCTGGACGGGCGTCAAGGCGGACGGGAGCGTCTCCTGCTCCTGCGCGAACCAGCCGACGCGGACATTAGCGCCGATCCGGACCGTGCCGCTCGTCGGCTCCTGCTCGCCCGCGATCAACTTCAGCAACGTCGTCTTGCCCGCGCCATTCGGCCCGATTACGGCAATTCGGTCACCTGCCCGGACGAGCAGATCGACCTCGCGCAGGATCGGCTGGTCGCCGTACTGGACCGAGGCATCGGTAAGCAGTGCGACGTCGCGGCCCGATTCCGCGGCCGGCGCGAATTCGGCGGCCATGGTCCAACGCCGCTCCGGCTTTTCGATCATCTCGGTCGATTCGAGCATCCGCTCCAGTTTGCGCTGGCGCACCTTGGCCGTACGCGCCACCTTCTTCGAGCGCCCGCGCAGGTAGTCGTTTGTGGTGGCGTTCTCGGTGGCGAGGGCATGGGACCCGACCGCGCGAATATCGCCCCGAATGCGGGCGATATCCTCCTGCTGCCGGCGGTACGCGCCCGCCATGATCTCGGCTTCGCGCATTTTCGCCTCACGATAATCGGTATACGTGCCGGTGAATTCCTCGACACCCTCGGACTGGTCATCGAGGACGAGCAGGCCCGTCACGACCTCGTCGAGGAAGCGGCGATCGTGCGAGACGATCAGAACGCCGCCGTCGAAGTCGCGCAGGAGCAGGGCGAGGAAGCGCTGACCCTCGGCGTCGAGGTGGTTCGTCGGCTCATCGAGCAACAGGTAGTCGGGGCGGGAGATGATCAGCGCAGCCAAGCCGGCCCGGGTCTTTTCACCGCCCGAGAGCTCGCTGAGCGGCGTTTCCCACGGACGTTTCTCGAGCCCGAACGCTGCGAGCATTGTTTCGAGCTCGGCCACGGCCGCGTAGCCGCCGAGGGTGTCGAAATGCGACTGGGCCGCGTCGTATGCGATCAACCAGTCGTCCGAGCCGTCGCTGCGGGCAAGAGTCCGCTCCAGCTCGCGGGATGCCGAGGCGAGCCCATTGGTCGGGCCGTCGAGGAGGTCAACAAGCGTGCCGTCGGCAATATCGGCGAAGCCTTGGCGGAGCATGCCGATCCGTTCCCCGGGCGAGATGGACACGGAGCCGCGATCCGGCCGATCGAAACCGGCGATCATCCGCAGCAGGGTCGATTTGCCGGCGCCGTTCGGACCGATAAGGCCGACCCGGTCGCCCGGGTTGATCACGAATGAGATGGAATCGAGGATGGTGCGGCCGCCGAACGACCGCGACAGATTACTGACGGATAGCATGCTAACCCCTGGGACCCGGCGCGCATCGCGGGTCGATCAATCGACATTCCGATTGGGGGGTTAGTCCGTCATTCTGTCCTCCAAAGGCATTGCGGCTCATCGCACTAGCCGGGTACGCGCACAACTATACAGAGCCGGCACCAGCGCGTCCTCCGTCTTTCGACGGAGATCAAGGCTGTGTCTCGCGATTGCGGACGCCGACCGGCTATTTATCCCCGTTGCCAAGCGCTGGACCGGCCCTATCCGTGACCGGTTACCGGCTCCGATATTTGTTGACATGCTAAAGGTGCAGTGGGAGAATCCGCCCCAGACGGACAACTCAGAACGTGTTGTAGGACATGTATCGCTCTCGGCGCTCGGCATCTTTTGCAATTTGATGTGACGGAGGGACCTGAGACCATGAGCACGCACGACATCCGAATGACGGCGATCTCTCGCCGGCAAGCGATCCGGGCCGCTGCCGGGATTGGACTTGGTGCCTTTGCCGCACCGTATCTGGGGCGAAGCAGTGCGATCGCTCAAGATGTAACGTGTCCGCCTGCCGCTACACCGGCCGCGAATACCGGTACGCCGGAACCGATGAGCGGCAAGAAGATCGGCGTCTCGGTCGCCTACCTCTCGGTTCCCTTCTACGCAAACTTCAAGACCGGACTCGCCGACGGCGCGAAGCGGTTCGGCTTCGAATACGAGCTGCGAGACGGCGGCGGGGGCGACTTGGCCAAGGAAGTCGCGGTCCTCCAGGACTTCATCGCCAAGAAGGTCGACCTGATCCTCCTCACGCCGTCCGGAGAAGGCATCATCCCCGGGATCAAGCAGGTCAACGATGCCGGCATTCCAGTGATCGAGGTCAACAACCGCGCCGGCTTTGGAAGCGATCAGGCCGACGTCGTCACGTATGTCGGAGCGGACGACGTCGAGTTCGGCCGCCTACAGGGCAAACTGCTGATCGACACGCTCGCTGGAGCGCCGGCCAAGGTCGGCTACGAGCAGGGTATCAGCGGAACGTCGCCGCAGATCCTGCGTGGCCAGGGTTTCAATGAAGCGATCAAAGATCACCCCGAGATCGAAGTGGTCGCGACCGTGACGAACGATTTCAGCTCCTCGAAAGCCCTGGCGGTCACCCAGGACCTGCTGACCCGCTTCCCGAAGGGCAGCCTCGATTTCATCGTCATGCAAGGTCCCGACGGTGTTCCCTCGGCCCAATTCGCCCGCGAGAATGGGCGCGAGGAGGTCAGGTTCATCCTCGGCGACTACCCGGCCGATGTCCGCCAGGCCATCATCGATGGCTATATCTTCGGCACGATCAACCAGGATCCGTACCCGCAGGCATTCCAGGGCATGCACATGGCGTGGCTCTATCTCAATGGGCACGAGAGCGAGATTCCGAAGCCGTACTTCCTCGACCTCCCAATCATAACCAAGGAGAATGCCGAAGCGACACCACCCGCCTGGGGGTGCTAGCTCCGGGATTCATTCGCCTTTAACTCAGCGAGCGCGGTGATAATGCCGACCTTCGCCATGAAGGTCTACGACCTGCAATGGTTCACGACCTTCGGCATGGACTATGACCAGGCCGCCGAAGCGCTTGTGGAAGATGGGATCGATGTGGTTCTCACGCAGAACCACATCGATCCGCTGCCGACGTCAGGCGTGGATCAACACGAGTACCTGACTCGGTTCCACGACCGCATTCGCGCCTATGACGACGGGGCCTGGGTCGGGGCGCTTAAGCGTCACGGGCTCATCGTTCTCGAGACATCCGCAGTCCTCTTCGACCCGCCGGCTCTCTCAAGGTTCCCGGACGCGCGCCCGGTCGATGCCGCTGGTGAGCCGCACGTTGGATTCGACTGGTACGTGGGCGTCTGTCCGACACATGACGAGTATCTGGACGAGAAGGTAGCGAAGCTCACTCGCGTGGTCGACGAGCTGTCGCCCGACGGCCTGTTTCTGCAATTCATCCGCTATCCCGGGTTCTGGGAGAACTGGACCTGGTCGCCGGACTACCAGTTCTCTGACTCCGATCGCTACTGCTTTTGCGGTCGCTGTCGGAGCCGGTTCGCGGCAGCACTGGGCATCCCAATGCCAACGGGCGACGCAGCCAGCCAGACGAGCTTTATCCTGGCGCAGCACGGCGCAGATTGGACCAACTGGCGGTGCGGGGTCATCGCCGACATCGTGCGGCGCGTGCGGGAAATTGGCGCGCCGAACTCCGACGGCGCACACCTCATGCTGAATACACTGCCCTTCCCGGCCACCGATTTTGGCGGTCAGGATGTGCGGAGAGTGATCGCCGCCCAGGACCTGCGCCTGCTGGCTCCGTACACGAACCGATTTGAGCTCATGACATACCTTCAGATTCTGAACCGTCCACAGTCGTGGCTGCGGACAGCGATTGACGATGCGCGTGCGCAAATCCGTGACACCGGGAGCGAGGTGGTCTGCACCCTGCAGGTGGACGCGCTGTACACGACCGGCATCCATCGAGACCGTCAGCGCTCACCGTCCGTGACCGCAGATGAGATTTTCGATGCAGCCACTACCGCCCTGGATGCGGGCGCTGACGGCCTGGTCTTTTATCACTGGACTGATTTTCTGACGGATGAGGCTGCCGGGGGGCGCAAGCGCAAAGCCTTGCGGTCGATCACCCGTGCCTAAGTCGCACGGCGCCCGGCCGAAACTGGGCGTTGCCTATTTCGGCAACCGCTACGTTGGTCACGCCCGCTCCGATCTGGGGGAGATCGCCGACATGGGCGCCTCGTACGTGGTGCACACCATGTCCGAAGCCGACCTCAGATGGAACCCCAGCACGATGCGCGATCTGATTGCGGTCGGCACGGAGCTCGGTCTGACGGCATGGGTCACGCCGTGGGCGCTCGGAGGCGTCTTCGGCGGGGAAGCCCCGAGCTATGCCGTGATGGAACATCCGGAGGCATGCCAGCGCGACAATCGGGGCAATCATCTGCCCGCACTCTGCCCGCGTCAGCCGGTCTTCCGCCAGCTCATTCGCGAGTGGCTGGACGCCGCTGCAGAATCCGGAGCCGAGATCTGCCAGTGGGATGAGCCGCACTTCGCCCGTCAGTGGGATGAGGACAGCGGTGGTTGGGCCTGCAGGTGCTTGGCGTGCCAGGAGGCATTCCGGGAAGCGGCGCACCGGGACTTGCCTCACGACTGGGATAAAGAAGTCGCGGAATTCGTCCACCGATCGCTCGCGGAAACCGTTCGCTGGTGCGTCGCGGAGGCCGGCCAACGCGGTCTGGGAAGCTCGATTGTCCTGTTGCCAGATGGCACGGATGATGCCACTGGCTGGCACGAGCTTGCCGCTCTCCCGGGCGTGCGCTACTTCGGTGGCACGCCATACTGGGTGTTCGGTGGTTACCCACCTGAGGACGTGCCGCAATATTTGGCGAACTGGTGCGCGCGGCTGGTTGAGGCAACCACCGGGACACTGGCCAAGCCACTGGGGTGGATCCAGGCATTCTCCATTCCGGCCGGCCGCGAGAGTGAGATCAGGCAGGGCGTGGATATCATGAGGACGTCCGGCATCTCCTCGATCGCTGTCTGGGCCTACCGGGCGTGCTCTGCGATGTCGGCGCTGGCGCCGGATAGTCCTGATCTGGTTTGGGCTACCGTCAAAGAAGCATTCGCTTCGACACGGACACGGCAAGCATGAGCGAGTCGCATGTATTGACGGAATCGCCGCCTGTCCTGCAAGCGCGCGACGTGAGCAAGGAATTCGGCGCCGTGGTCGCCCTGAGCGATGTCTCCATCGATGTCTACCCGGGAGAAATCGCCGGCCTGGTCGGCGATAACGGGGCGGGCAAGTCGACCCTGATCAAGATACTGAGTGGTGTGCAGAGCGCGGACCGCGGCACCATCACGCTGGATGGCAGTTCCGTCCATTTTACGTCGCCGGCCGATGCCCGATCGGCCGGCATCGAAACCGTCTACCAGGACCTTGCCCTTGCCGGGAACATGACGATCTGGGCCAATATCTTTCTGGGCCGGGAACGCACCTACGGTCCGCCGCAACTTCACCTGCTCGACAAGCGTCGCATGGCCCAGGAGGCGCGCGAGATGCTCGAGCGCCTCGACCTCAACGTGCCACCGATCAATTCAACGGTTGCCTCGCTCTCCGGCGGTCAGCGCCAGGCGATTGCCATCGCGCGCGCGGCGGCCTGGGGTTCCAAGGTCATCATCCTGGATGAACCGACCGCTGCCCTCGGCGTCGGCGAGACGCACGCGGTCGAGGAGGTGATCGTCGGACTCCGGGACAAGGGTTTCGGAATTTTGATGATCAGCCACAACCTGCAGCAGATTGATCGATTGACGGACAGGATCTGGGTACTGCGAAGAGGTCATATGGTCGACCACTGCCGGAAGGCAGATACGAACCTGGAGGAGGTCGTCAGTCTGATCACCGGCGCGTCGCGTCAATTTGCCAAGGGGCTACCGGCGTGAACGCCGCCACGTCCCAGCAAACGCCGGCCGCGCTTCATTCGCGGTTCGACGCGCTCGATTCCCTGCGCCGCTACGGGATCACCATCGTATTCGCCATTCTCGTCGTGACGATGATGATTACATCGCCCCAGTTCAGGACAAAGGGCAACTTCCTCAACCTGCTTCAGCAAAACTCGATCATCGGCATCCTTGCCTGCGGCATGACCTTCGCCATCATCCTCGGCGGATTCGACCTGTCGGTTGGGGCGAACGCGGCGATGTGCAGCGTGGTCGCGGCGAAGATCATGATCGAGGTCGATATCGGGCTAGGGATCGTTGCCGCCCTGATTGCGGGGCTGATGGTCGGACTCTTCAATGGCGTTCTGATCGCGTATGTGGGAGTCAACCCATTCGTGTCGACGCTCGGCACGATGACGATCATTCGTGGTCTGGTGTTCGTCTACACCAATGCGACGCCTCTGTTTGGAGTCTCGTTCTCATTCACCCGAGTTGGCCTGGGACGAAGCCTGGGGGTGCCCAACCCATTCTGGATTTTCGCCGCGGTGGCGCTCGTGCTGGGTGCTCTGCTTGGCCTGACCCGGTTTGGGCAACACATCTATGCGATTGGCGGTAACGCCGTAGCCGCACGGCAAATGGGTATCAATGTCAAGCGAACGCGTCTCGTGGTCTACGCGATGATAGGGGTGTGCGCCGCCATATCCGGGATCATCCTGGTCGGTCAGACGGCAACAGGTCAGCCGGCCGGCGCGCTCAACTACGAGCTGACGGCGATTGCTGCGGTGATCATCGGCGGGGCGACCCTGAGCGGCGGCTACGGAAACCTCGCCAGCACCATCGTCGGCGTGTTCCTGCTGGGCGTTGTCTCCAACGCGCTCAACCTCTTTGGGGTCTCGCCCTTCTGGCAGCCTGTCGCGACCGGTTCCATTCTGGTTGTTGCCGTCGCCATCGATAGCGCCGCCGCCCGCAGCGCGCGTCTGGTCAGATAATTGGCGCTCGGACGGCCCATGCCGCCCGAGCGTTTTAACACTGATCCCTAACCAAGCACTTCCTTGATGGATTCGGCGATGGTGCCGGCGACTTCGTCGCATTGGTCCTTCGAGATGATCAGGGGTGGGGCGATGGCGATGCCGTCGTTGCTGCAACGGACGATCAGGCCGCGCTTGCGGGTCGCGTCCTGGAGTTTGCCACCGTAGTTCTTCGCCGGGTCGAGCTTGTCCTTCGTCTCGCGGTTGGCGGCGAACTCGACGATCAGCATCAGGCCCTTGCCGCGGACCTGACCAACGTTCGGGTGATCGCCGATCTGGCCCTGGAGCGCGCCGAGCAGGTACTCGCCCATCGCGCCCGCGTTCGCGGCCAGGTTCTCGTCCTCGATGATCTGGATATTGCGGATACCGACCGCGCAGGCGACCGGGTGACCGCTGTAAGTGAAGCCGTGCATGAACATACGGTCCGGCTCGGCCATGGTGTTGAAGACTTCGTCCGAGAGAACAGTGCCTCCGAGCGGGATGTAGCCGCTGGTGACGCCTTTTGCGAACGAGGCAATGTCCGGCTGGAAGTTGTACGTCTCCATGCCGAACATGGAACCGGTGCGGCCGAAGCCGCAGATAACCTCGTCGGCAATCAGCAGGATATTGTGCTTCTTGAGGATCGGGGTAATCGCGTCCCAGTACTTCGCCGGCGGGACGATCACGCCGCCCGCGCCCTGGACCGGCTCGCCGATCATGGCCGCGATGGTGTCGGCGCCTTCCCGGGCGATCGTCTCCTCGAGCTCGTTCGCGAGCTGGGCGACGAAGCCATCCTCATCGAGGTTGTCGACATTGACCCGGTAGTCGTACGGCGCGGAGACATGGACATACCCCGGCACGCCCGGTCCGAAGCCCTGGTGGTAGGTGGGGATGCCGGTCGCGGCCAGCGCGCCCATGGCGATGCCGTGGTAGCCCTGCTTGCGGGAGATGATCTTGATCTTCTCCGGCTGGCCCTTCAGGAACCAGTAGTAGCGGGCGATCTTGAGCGCGCTCTCGTTTGCCTCGGCGCCGCCCGAAGCGAAGTGGATGTGGTTGAGATCGCCGGGGAAGAGCTCGGCCAGCTTCGCCGACAAATCGATCGCCGCTGGTGAGCTGAGGCCGAAGAAGGTCGGAACAAACGCAACCTCATCGATCTGCTCTGCTGCCGCGACCGCCAGCTCATGCCGGCCATGGCCAACGTTGACATTCCAGAGCCCGGCGAAGCCGTCGATGTATCGCTTGCCGTCTGTATCCCAGAGGTAAACGCCCTCGCCGCGAGAAAGAACAAGCGGACCAGTTTCCAGCACCTGCTTGATGTTGGTGACTGGGTGAACCATGTGCGCCTTGTCCTTGGCGACCAGCTCAGCGGTGTTGTGTGTCTGTGCGACGGCCATGCCTGCGTACTCCTGCCTTCTCGGGAATACCGAACGGTGCGAACGCGCTGGTTTCGCTGCGTTGGGATGCGCTGGCGGCATTGTCGCCGGTCCAATTCGGGCTGGCAACACCGCCCGTCTACGTAATCCCCAAGCAACGGAATACGTGATCTTACCGATGTTCCGATGAGTAATCGGGCGCAGACTGAGGTCAGTGAATCGAGGCGGACACAAGGTGCCGCCCCACTCGACGGAGAAGCGAGATGACGCGTTTAGAGCTGATCGAGATGTCGGTTCGGGTTTCAGCAGTGGAGCAAGCCATGCAAGCCGCAGAGCGTCGTGTGCGCATCCGTCGCGCAAGTCAACACCGGTTCCGCGCATCGACAGGGGGACGCCTCTCGCCGATGCACCGGGCCAGGTCCGGGTCGATCCGGGCCGCCTGAGCAGCGTGGATACGCTGCCGGGATGGGGTGGGGACGCCGGGAATCGGGGGCCCGGCATCGCCGCTCCATCCCGCCAGCGGTCGCCAGTACCGTGGTCGGAATGGTCGGGACGGGTGGATTGTCGCTCTTCGGGGGTGCGGCAATCGCCCGTCCTGATCGTGCGAATTGGGGCCGTGTAGGCCGTGATACGATGACCGTGCTCAATTGCACTGTCGAAGGGAGAGGTATGGACGGGGGTCAGTTCGACGATATCTCGCGCAAGCTAGCCGGCCGCACGACGCGGCGCGATGCCGTCCGCAAGGGCGGCTTTTTGGCGGCCGTGGCCGGCGCCTTCGGCGTACATTCGGTCGCCCGGGCGCAGGACACCAGCAATCAGACATTCGAATGCGAATGGGGTCTCAAGGCGCTGGTTGTCGAGGGTCCGAACAAGGATCAGACATTCGAAGGCCTGCTCAACGTCACGATCGAGCGGGACGGCGCGATCGACAAGGCTACCTTCGAGACCGACGAGCCGAAAACCTTCAAGGTCGTCGGCAACACCCGTGGCAAGGCGATCAGCCTTCGCATCAAGCTCAGCAACACCGAAGCTCTGGCGCTGACGGGAGTCGGCGAGCGCGACGTCAAGAGTTGTCAGGGCAAGATCAGCGGCACGATGGCGGGTCCGGAGTTCGGCGATATCGGTGTCTTCGAGATCGTCCGGCGCGTGCAGCCGGGCGGCACGGCCACTCCCGCCGCATCCGCGACCGCAACTGCCGGCGGTGGAGGCGGCACCATTCAGCCGACACCGGGCGGCGGGGGCGGAGGCAACAATCCAACGCCGGCGCCGGCTTCGACCTCGACCCCGTGTCCCCCGCAAACCTGCAGCGGCTCCAAAGTCTGGGATTCACAACAATGCAAATGCGTCTGTTACCCAGGCGGCGTCGACTGTGGTGGCGACTTCTGCTGCCCGGAAACCATGATCTGCACCGGCAACGGCGAGTGTGGCTGCTCGCCGGGGAAGATCAAGTGCAATGCCGCCTGCCACGATGCCTGTCCGCCGGGCCAATCGTTCGACGACGGCACGTGCACGTGCGTCGACTCGCTTTGCCCGCCCGGTCAGAAGGAGTGCAACGGCGTCTGTAAGGATGTCGTCAACGACAAGAACAACTGCGGCTCGTGCGGCAATGTCTGCGCGACCGGGGTGCCATGCATCGCGGGAACCTGCACCTGCCCGGCGACGATGAAGTACTGCGCCAGCACGCAGACATGCATCGACGAGAACGCAACCTGCTGATCGGCTGATGAGCCGCACGAACCCCCGGGGCCGGTCCCGGGGGTTCCGCTTTGCACGCGCCGCCTCAATGATCTCCCTTCTCCCATTGATGGGAGAAGGCCGGGGATGAGGGCCATGGATCCGTTCGGATCTTCACAGGAGTCGGGATGGGTCGGGAATTACCGCGTCCGGTGCTGTAAATCGGTCTCCTGGTAACGGCCCTCACCCTGCCCTCTCCCGTTCACGGGAGAGGGTGAAAAGGCACCTGCTCGTCTCATTTATCGACCGGCCGCTTTGGGTCGGCGCTCCATTCGGCGTACGAAGCCGAGTAGAGCTTGACCTGCTCGTAGCCGAGAGCCCGGAGGGTGAAGTACGTGTTGGCGGAGCGGACGCCCGTACTGCAGTACGGGATGACGGGGTGATCCGGGGTGACGCCCTTGGCTGTGT